>NZ_JBJZOG010000104.1:0-20498 GCF_047200535.1 Micromonospora mangrovicola
GCTTGATCTTTAACCTGTGCGTCGTGGCCTCGGGTTATTCGAGGTCTTCGTTTTCTTGGTGCTGTTGTTCGGCTTGTTGCTGGTGGCGGCTGTGACGATGTGGACGTCGTGGCGGGCGGCTCGGTGGCGATTGGGGTGTCCGGGTGGTCGTCCGGGGCCTGGTCGGCTCGGTTTTGGTGCGGCGGCGGGGCAGCCGGCTTTGGTGCGTAGGTGCCGAAACGCGCGGCGGACGCGGGCGGGTGAGAGCCGTTCGGGTGGTGTGGGGCGTTCCCAGGGCCGGCGGAGGTCGCCAGCGGCGGTGCGGGCAAGCCGGAGTTGGGTGTAGGCGGCCAGCACGAGCCAGGTCCAGCGGTCGGCGGCATGTGGGTCTCGCAGCTTCGGGCTGGTCCAGCCGAGGGTCTGTTTGAGCATGCGGAAGGTGTGCTCGATGTCGAAGCGGCGCAGGAACACCTGCCAGAGCAGGTCAACCTCAGCGGCGGTGGCGGTGGCCTGCGACCACCACAGCCAGACCGGTTTCGCGGTGGCGCCGCTTGGCAGCCGGTCGACGGTCAGCAGGATCACGGTGCCTTCGATGATCGGCAGCGGGCCGTGCTGGGCGGTCCAGGCGGTGCGGTGGGTCAGCCTGGGGTGCAGCCGGTGCCAGGCCCGTGCGGTCGCGGTGCCGTAGAGACGGGTGTCGGTGGTCGTGGCGGCGTCCGGGTCGCCCCAGCTGGCCGGGTCGCCGAAGATGAACTCGCCGCCATGGCGTCGTGGGCGGCCGGTGGTGCCGGGCAGCCGGGGTGGCGTGGGTCGGCGCAGCACCCGGTCGGAACGCATTCGCACCAGAACCTTCACCGGTAGATCGGCCAGCAGGAACGCCAGGCGGGGCCCGTCGTATCCGGCATCCGCGACGATCCACACGTCCGGATCACCAGGCTGCCACTGTCCGGCAGCGATCAGCCGCTGCACCACGTCCCGCAACTGGCTGGCGGTGACCGTGGCAGCGTCGTCGCCGGGCGCCAGCCTGCGGGCGTCCAACGGGGCGGTCCACGAGGTGCGCCCGGCCTCCAGGGCGGTGACGAACGAGTACGGCCAGCCCGGCACCCCGATGTGGGTGTCCTTGCCACGCCCGTAGGTGTGACACAGCACCCGCTCCGGGCAGGTGTGCGCCTCCGGCCGCAGCCAGCACGTCACGTCCACCGCCAGGACGACCCGCCCGTCCGCAGCCCTCGGCAGCGGCACCGCCGCCACCGCGGTCCGCAGCTGCGCGATGTCGATCCGGCCGCGATTCAACGCCGCGTACAGCGAGCCGTGACCGCGGCGATGCTCACCCACCAGCGACAACTCCACCAGCGACCGCACCGGCGCGTCACCGCACAACAGCGCGTCTGCCAGCTCGAACAACGCATCCCCACGAGCGGTCAGACAACGGTGGAACTCACGCCGGAACGCGGCCAACCTCCCGACCGCGTCGAACGCTCCGGCATCGTGCACACTCATCACCAGACAGCCCTTGGTTTGCGATCTTCTTCCCTAGACAAGAGGAATGATCGATCAAGGGCTGTCCCCATGATCAGCCGGGGTCGATGCCACCGCCCGACAGGTTAAAGATCAAGTTAGACCAGAGCGCTCGGCCTGTGGTGGGTTCGGACCGCGCTCGTGCTGGGCACCATCCTGCTCGCCTACGCCGCGCCGGCCGATCCGGTCTGACATCCTCGGTCCATGATTCGAGGAACGTTGTTGGCCGAGAGCCTTCGCCCCGGCGCGGAGTTCAGGGTGGCGGGGCTGAGCATCACCCGGATCGCACGCAAGGACGTGTCGACCTCGGCCTCCGGCGCCCAGCCGCGGGTATGGACCTTCCTCGAGTTCGCGGCGGCGGACGACGTGGCGGACGAGCTCGGGCGTGCGCTGGCCGAATCGCTGGCGACCGATGGCGGCTGGTACGCCGACTTCACCGTCGGGCACGAGCACGTCGTGGTCTTCGCGAACCGGGTCTTCCGCTACGGACGCGACGACCGGGCGGGACGGGAGGAGGCCGTCGAGTACGGCCGGACGGTGGGTGTTCCGGAGCACCAACTGGACTGGAGCGACTGAACCCGGGTCGCGCACTCACCGGCACCCGGATCGGCCCACCGCGGCGCGGCCGTGCTCAGGCCGCCGGCTCCTCCAGCAGCGCCTTCAACCTCGCCAGGTCCTTTCGGTTCGCCCGGCGCATCGCGCCGGCTAGGACGGGCGCGGCGATCGTCGCGAAGCCACTCGGCTCGCCGCGGTTGCGCAAGGTCATCCGGGTACGCTCCGCCCCCTGCGGCGCCCACTCGTAGGTGGTCTCCATCGGAAACGGCCCCTCGGCCGTCCGCATCACCAGCCGCTCGCCGGGCACCAGCTCGACGATCTCGTACGTGTAGGCCAGCCGCCGCCCGAGGAACTGCGCCACGAAGGCGGCCCGGGAGCCGACCCGCATCGGCGGCGGCGTCCGCCACTCCACCGAGCGGATGTTGACGTACCAGGCAGGGGCGTTCGACGGGTCGCCCGCGTACGCGGCCACCTCGGCGACCGGGCGATCGATCGTCACCTCCGACAGCACATCCACCGGCACGGGCGCTTCCTTCCGTCATCGGGCCGCTCCGCCGCCACGGTTGACGGGCAGCCCGGAAATCGCCGGAGGCATCGGACGCGCCCAGCGCGGGCGTACCGGCTGCGGAACCCGCGGTTCAGGATAGTGAACCGGCTGCCACCCGAGTACGCGGACGAGGATTTGCCGGTTTGCGCCGGGTGCGGCCCGCGGAGCGACGACGTCCGTCAGCGGCCGTCCGGATCCGACGCCGGTGAATCGCCGCGCCGCAACCGCTCGCGCAGTCGCCGCGCTTCGCGGCCACGGTACGCCCGCAGGACGCTCTCGAGGGTGTCGCGTACGTGCGGATCGGGATGGTCGGCAAGGTAGGCCAACTCCTCGGCACCGCCGCGCCGGCCTCGGCCCAGTTCGCCGAGCACGTCGATGATCTCGTCGGCGGTGGCCGCCGTCCGCAGCCGCGTCATCAGCTCGCTCTTCGGCCTGGGTGGCGCGTCGTGGGGAAATCGCCGGCGCAGCTTGGCCACCTTGTAGGCACCGCGCGGCAGGCAGGCCGGACAGGGGCAGGGCCGCCGGCCGTGGGCCGCCGGCAGGTACCGCCAACCGACTCCCTGCGGAACGTCACGGATCCGTCGTACCTCCGCGGTGACGATCGCGCGGGGCACGAACACCTCGTAGCCGCGCGGATCGTCGAGTCCCCGTACCACGGCGACCGCCTGCGCGGCGGTGGCCTCCCGCGCCGGGGCGCCGTAGTGACCGAAGGTCACCGGCTCGTCGTCGGGCAGCCGCAGATGCACCGCGACGAGCACGCCGGGGTGCCAGCGCCGCAGCTCACGCACCCACTGGTAGGTGAGCGTGAACGACGGCAGCACCGGCATGCAGTACACGCCCCGTCCGCCACCCGGCCCGCGGCTGCGCGCGGCGATTCCCGAGCTCTCGATCCGGCGGGCCGACCGGGCCTCGGTGACATGCACGAACTCTGCCATCGACGGGAATGCTAGCCAGCTGGAGAGCGGTGGCGGACACGGTTTTTCGGGCGCCCGACCCGCCGAACGGCCGCGTTGAAGGCGCGGCGCTCGGACTCGCGCCAGGACCGGTGCTGTGGCAGCGCGCGCGGGTTCGGGGGTGCCGTCGACCGACCGGCACCCCCGACCACGGTTGGAGCAGCCGGTCCTATGTGCAGGTGGCGGTTGGCGTGTTGTTGTTGCCGTTCTTGTAGACGGTGATGCCGAAGTTGTTCCCGGAGCCGTTCGGTGTCGCGGTCAGCGTGCCCGAGCTTCCGCTGACGTTGGCGTTCCAGCTGTTCTGCAGGCTCTGCCCGCCGTTCAGGTAGATGTTGACGGTCCAGCTGCTGCTGCCGCTGACCGACAGGTTCACGTTGAACCGATCGGACCACTCCTGACCCCGGCTGACGCTCACGGAGCAGCTGCCGCCGCTACCGCCCCCGCCGGAGGACGAACAGCTGGCGGTGGGGGTGTTGTTGTTGCCGTTCTTGTAGACGGTGATGCCGAAGTTGTTCCCGGAGCCGTTCGGTGTCGCGGTCAGCGTGCCCGAGCTTCCGCTGACGTTGGCGTTCCAGCTGTTCTGCAGGCTCTGCCCGCCGTTCAGGTAGATGTTGACGGCCCAGGTGCTGCTGCCGCTGACCGACAGGTTCACGTTGAACCGATCGGACCACTCCTGACCCCGGGTGACGCTCACGGAGCAGCTGCCGTCGCCGCCGCCGGGCGGATTCGACGGGCTCGGGCTCGGCGGCGGCGGGTTGCCGCCGCCACCGCTGCCCTCGCTGACGGTGATGTTGGAGCTACCGCTGCTCTGGTAGCCCTCGGTGGCGAGGATCTGGTAGTTGTGCGTGCCCAGGTTCAGGCCGAGGCTGGCCCACGCGTTGAAGTGGTTGGCGGTGGTGATGGTGCCGCCGGTGCGCTTCTGCTGCCGGACGCTCCAGTACTGGTAGAACGTCGCGGTGCCGATGATGGAAGGCTGGTTGACCCGCTGGGTGCGGTAGATGTCGTAGGTGCTGCCGTCGGTGGTGACGGAGCCCAGCCGGGTGGCGCCGGTGCTCGGGTTGTAGCTGCCGAAGTTCTCGACGATGTAGTACTCGATGAGCGGGTTGGTCGTCCACCCGTACAGCGCCAGGTAGCCGTTGCCGCTCGTGCTGAAGGTGCCCGAGTAGTTCACGGTGTGGCTGGAGCCGGGGTTCCAGCCCTTGCCGACGACGGTGTTGTTGATGTTGCTCCACTGGACGCTGTACTGGCCGCCGGCGCCCAGGGTCATGGTGACGTTGCCGTTGTCCTTCCAGTACGAATAGAAGTAGCCGTTGTGGGTGCCGGTCGAATTCGAGGTGATGGTCCGGTCGGCCTCGGCGTAGGCGGTGCCGGCCAGCATCGTTCCGGTGATGGCCAGCGCGGCGGCGCAGGCAGCGCTGATGAGCAGCCTGATGCGACCGCGCCTGCGGTTCTCCTGGATCGGGACGTCGTGCATGGTCTACCTACTCGTGATGTGTGGGACGGGACGAGGCATGTGGTACGAGCCGGCGGCGATGGTGGCCGGTGACGGCCAGCGACCGCCCTCGGCTTCGACCCCCGCTGTCGGGTCACCGGAGCGTTGTGGGGTCGACGGCTGGAGGGTTGACGTGGGTGGTGGTCCGGACCTGCAGCAGCTCAAGCTTGTCAATGGATGATGGTGAGTCCACGTTGGAATATCAAGGTCTTCCGGTAAACTTTCGGAACCCATGATCGGATACTTGCCTGCTGAGATGCCGGTTGACATGGGCGTGCAGGTTGTTGGCCAATGGCGCGGCAATCTTGACGGCGCGGAAGTTTCCGGAAGTCTCGCCGATCACCGCCTGCCGGGACGCCGGCACCGTTAGGTCCAGGGCGAACTCGAACTCGAACTGCTCGGCGCAGCCCTGGCCTACGGTCGACAGGTCGCCTTCGGTGGTGCCGCCGGCTCGGGGGCGTTGAACAGCTCGGGGCTGAAGCCCCAGATGCGGTTGCCGAGGGCGTGCATGAGGTGGTGCGTGAGATCGGCGGTGAGGCCGCCGCGCTCGGCTTCGTCGCCGCTCGCGTCCTTGAAGCCGCGATCACCATCGTCGGCGTCGTGACCGCGCCGGTCAGGACCGCGGCCATGAGGTACCGGCAGCCGGTTCGAGCTGCGGGCGCGCGGCCCACGAGCGCGCTTGGTACGCCGCCGGCCGACCGGCTCGTCCACGATGATTTCTTCGGTGGTCGGTGCGGCAGGGGCCGGGCCGGGGTTGACCCTCTCTCAGGGGAAGGGTCGAGGCTGTTGGAGGCGCCGGTGACAGGGTTGATGCCGATCGGGGTGTTCGCGCGGGCGACCCGGTTGTCCGTTCGGGTGCTGCGCAACTATGACCGGCTGGGTCTGCTCGTCCCGGCGTGGGTCGATCCGGACACCGGCTACCGCCGGTACAGCGTCGACCAGTTCCTCCGGGCGGGGCTGATCCGACGGCTGCGAGACCTGGAGGTGCCGTTGCCCGAGATCGCCGCGATCCTGGCGGCCGACACCCCGGAGCAGGCACGCGCCGTGATCGAGCGGCACCGGGACCGGGTGGCCGCGCGGGCGGCCCGGCTGGACGAGATCGCCGGGCGGTTGGGGGCCGTGTTGGCCGAGCCGGCGCGGGTGTCGGGCTGGCTGCACGTGTACGAACGGTGGCGCCCCGCCCAGCCCACCGCCCGCCTGCTGGTGCGTACCCCGCTCAGCGGGCTGGCCGAGGCGCTGGCGCCCGGGTTCGCGCGGCTGCTCGCCGGCCTCGCCGAGCAGGGGATCGCCCTGGCGGGGCCGGCCGGGACCCGCTACCTCAGCGACGACCTGGACGCGGCGGAGCTGGAGGTGGAGTTGTTCGCTCCGGTGGGGCGCCCACCCCGGCCGACCGCGACGATCGCGGCCGGGGAACTGGCGGGCTGCCAGCTCGTCGCGACCGTTCACGAAGGCGGCTACGACGGCATCGAAACCGCCTACCGGTCGCTGGGGCGCTGGATCGCCGAGCAGGACCGGGTGCTGGCGGGCCCGGCCGAGGAGCGCTACCTCGTCCCGCCCGCGCCCGGCGTACCCACGGCCGCGCTCCGCACCGAGATCGCCTGGCCGGTCCGACCCCCGTCCGGCCCGCCCCGACCAGCAGACCAGGAAACCGAATGATCATCGAAAACGTGGCGTTCCCCGCCGGTCAGCACTGCGAGACCACCACGCTCGGCGCCCTGCTGCGGCACCAGGGCCTCGACCTGTCCGAGCCCATGCTGTTCGGCCTCGGCGAAGGTCTGGGCTTCGTCTACTGGGACGCCAAGAGCATGGACTTCCCGTTTCTCGGCGGCCGCACCAAGCCGACCGCGATCACCCGGACCGTGGCCGACCGGCTGGACCTGACGCTGCACACCCAGGAGACCGCCTCGCCCCGTAAGGCATGGCAGAACGTCGCCACCGCCCTCACCGCCGGACGCCCGGTCGGCCTGCAACTGGACTCCTACCACCTCGACTACTTCACCACGAAGGTCCACTTCGGGGCACACTTCGTCGCGATGTATGGCTACGACGACGTCCACGCCTACCTGATCGACACCGCCCAGCAGGGCGGCCCTGTGACGACCATGCTGACAAGCTTGGAACGGGCCCGCAACGAACGCGGACCGATGACCGCCCGCAACCTCTCCTACACCATCGCCGGCCCCACCGGCCGGCCCGATCTGGGCGACGCCATCCGGACGGCCATCCGCAACAACGCAACCGCCTTCCTCAACCCACCCATCGCCAACCTCGGCCACCGCGGCATCGCCAAGGCGGCCCGACAGGTGACGCGGTGGCTCGACCGCTCAACCAACCCGTCCCACGACCTTCCGCTGGCCGCAACGCTGATGGAACGCGGCGGGACCGGCGGTGCCCTGTTCCGCAACATGTACCGGGACTTCCTCGCCGAATGCGCCACGATCGTCGACGACGAGACTGTCCGCCTCGGTCACCAGATGTACGCCGAGATCGCCCCACTGTGGACCAACGTCTCCCAGCACCTGACGGCCGCCGGAGAAACCAGCGACCCGGATCACCTGACCCGCGCCTCGGCGCTCCTCACCGAACTCGCGGACCGGGAACGCCGCGCCATGCAGATCCTGACCGCCATTGGCACCGACTAACCACCTCAACGATCGATCCACCGTCAGCAGGGGTTGCCTCCACCCAACCAACGTCAACGTCTGCGCCCGTACCCTGAAGTTGACCCGTCAACTAGTCCGGCGGAGGCACCGTTCACAGCGCGTGCACGCGCCGGCGTGGTGACCTGACCAGGAGTTGTGATCGAGCCCTCATCTCGGCACCAGGGTCGCCCTGCGCAGCCTCGCCCGCCGCTGGCTCACCCTTCACACCGAGATCGACGACCTCGGCAGCCACCTGACCATCCTCGCCACCGCCGTAGCCCCCGACCTGGTCGAGGTCGACCCGTCCGTCGCCCATCAGGCCAGCCGGCGCCACGTAGCGGCTGAACTGGTGTTTCTTTTGCTGGTGATTGGTCGTCGGTCACGGGGGCAGGTAGGCGCCGTCGGTTCGTGGATCATTGAGGCATGACTGCTCCGCTACTTCGGGTCAAGATGGAGTCCGGCCAGATCTGGGACGACCCCTCAGAGGATCTGCTGTTCGAACTGCTGTCGGACATGGAGCGCGGCGAGGAGCAGTTCCTTGTCATGGATCGTCTCACCGACACAACCGGCCAGACGTTCGTGCAGGTTGCCCGTACCGACGCCGGCGGGTACCAGGTCGAGTACCGCGAGGGTGACGAGGACCATCACTTCCAGGCATTTGCCGAGGACAAGCGGATCGTCCACTCCGTGATCACGTCCTGGGCCTTCGACCTCCCTGGTTGGCGGAACGCGCTGCCTTGGGCACCCCTGCAGTTCACGGACTGCAGGTGAGGCGCGACGACCAGGGCTCGCCCCGCACGAGTGACACTGCGCAAACTGGGCAAAGATCGTCGTCGTTGGCGTCGTCGGTCGCGCGCTGTCCGTCGCCAGACGGCCTGGCGACGGCCTAAACCCCTTCGCCGGCTCCGTCAGGCTGGCAGAGATGACGAACGCCGGTACTGCGGCGTGGAGGCCCAGCGTCAGTGGCGGCCTGCAGATCTGTCCTGACCCACCATCCAGCTGCAAGAGCGGCCCCGACCCACGGAAACACAGTCAGGGCTTGGGCCTTTTGGTCCCGCTGACTCCCACCGTTGCCCACTGGAGCTCGCAGCAGATCGGCCTGGATCTCGCTTCGCGGCTTATCAAGAAGTCTTGATAAAGGTATCTTGATACCCATGACGGCACCCGATGTCCCGACCGAGCTGACCGACCCGGTGACGATGCGGGCCCTGGCCCACCCGTTGAGGTTGCAGCTTCTGCGCGAGTTGTCACTTGATGGGCCTGCGACGGCGACTCAGCTTGCGAAGCGAACGGGTGTATCGGTCCCGTCAGCCGGCTACCACCTGCAGCAGCTGGCGAAGTATGGCTTTATCGAGGACGCGGACCCCCCAGAGCGTGGGCGGGACCGGCCATGGCGGGTACGGGCGCGAGGAGTGCGATGGTCGGCGGGCACTGAGCAGTCTTCAGAGTTCGTAACTGCCTCTCGTCTGCTGCGTGAGCGGTTCACGGCGGAAGCGTTGTCTTCGTTGAACGGCTACTGGCGAACCGAGGACGATCACTCTCCGGAGTGGCAAGAGGCCGCGTTCGTCATGGCTGACACCGCGCACATGACCCCGCACGACGTGCAGGAGTTCAACGAGCAGTTGCGCTCTCTCATCGCTCGGTTTCGCGATCGGCCGACCCATGAGCGGCCAGCCGGCGCGGTGCCGGTACGACTTTTCGGCTTCGGTGTACCGGAGCGGTCATGACGCCCACCTCGGCCGACCTGGCGAGCCGTCGCCGGACCCGGGTCTATTGGACCTGTCACCTGTTGCGGTGGCTGCCGCTCGGGTTCGTCATGCCGGTGATGGCCCTCCTTCCCGCACAAAAGGGCCTGAGCACGGCTGAGATAGGTCTGATCTTTGGCGTCTACACCGCCACTGCCGCGATCTTGGAGTTACCCACCGGCACCCTGGCGGATGTTGTCGGGTCCAAGCCCATCCTCATCATCGCCTCTGTTCTGGAAGCAATCTGTTTCACGGGGTTTTTGTTCTCTGACTCCCCAGGCGAGTTCTGCACTGCTGTGGCGCTCGGCGGAGTCGGGCGCGCCCTCAACTCCGGCTCGTTGGAGGCTTGGTACGTCGAGGGTATGTACACGGAGCGGCCAAGCGCGGACCTCCGGCCTGCAATTGGCGGAGCCATGTTCATCACCAATGCGGCCGTGCTGATCGGAGCCCTCACCGTCGCGGTCCTGCCGCGGCTTCCGGACACCCTGACCGAGAACGTCAGCGAACCGGCGCTACTTCCGTTTCTCGCCGCGCTGCCATGCTCCGCCCTCCAGATCCTCGCCGTTCTCCTCCTCATCCGTGAACCACGACGGGGCAAAGGAACCAGGCGAGTCCTCCGCACCCTCGCGTCTTGTCCGGCCGTCGCCTGGGACAGCATCCAGGTGTCGCTTCGGCAGCGAAACCTACGATGGCTCCTACTGGCAGGCGTCGGCGTCGGCGTCGGTATTGGCGCGGTGGAAACCTTCTGGCAACCCGAGTTTGCCCGCATGATCGGCGAGCCCGCTGAGGCAACCAGCATGCTGGGACTGCTGGTCGTGGCCTCGACGGCGAGCGGCGGCGTTGGCTCACTGCTCGCTGCCCGCATGCCGGAGCGAATCGCCCGCCGCAAAGACCTGCTCTGTGCAGGCCTACTCGTGCTCATCGGCTCCTCAATCGCCGGCATGGCGATCGCCCCGTCACCACTCGTTGCCGGCACGTGCTTCATCGGCGTCTACCTGTTCCTGGAGCTACGCGCCCCACTGGCCCAAACTCTGCTTCATCGCTCCTGCCCCACCGGACGCCGAGCCAGCACCCTGTCGGCCTACTCGATGAGCACAAATGCTGGCGCTGTCGTGGCATCTCTCGGCCTCGGAACCATCCTCGGCGGGGTGGGAACCTCGGCCATCTGGTTGGTAGCCGCTGCCGTCGTGATCCTTGCGAGCGTCGCCTACCTACGTCTGCAAAGCAATGACTCCCCGCCGACAGCCGCCACGTCGCCAGCGGCGACCGCCGCCGCTCGATGAGGACGCCACCGGAACTACGACGCTCCAACACGTGGCACCCATCCCAGCTGCCCTGACCGCCCTCTGGGAGCGGACCTCCGCCCAGCCTGCCACGTCACGCGGACCTTGACGCAGGTTCGGACGCTGGCGGGTCGGGCGGTGGTCTGCTCGGCTTGCCGGCTCGGTGGCGGGCGGGATGACCTGCCGCAACCACTCACGGGCCGTGCCCCACCGACGGTGTCCCGCCACCCTGCGCCCGAGCTGGCGCGACAGCGGGTCACCCTTCGGGCAGCCTCTGGCGGCGATCCGTCCGCCCTCCTTGGCCGGGGGTGCCGTTTGAGTACTTGTCTGTGGAGGCCGGGACGCGTACGCCCGCGACGAGATGGCGGACGACCTCGGGATCGCCGCTCGTGACGGCGCCGGCAGCTACGAGCCCGGCCAGGTCGTCGCTGCCGAAGGCGGCGAGGAGGGCATCCGTCGTGGTGACCAGGACGGCGTCCGGCTCTTGGGGCGGCTCGTGGGCGACTTCGGCGCCGGCCGACGTGAGGCGGACGCCGAACACTCCGGCCGGACCGTGGTCGCGTAGTTCGATCCGGAGCGTCACCTCGGGCTGCTCCGGCGTCGGCACGAAGAAGGTGCGGATGCTCAGCATGGCGCTGTCCGCGCTCACGAAGAGCTGTTCCGCGGTCGGCGGGGCGACCAGCGCCCAGGTGCCCAGCGCGACCACGATCGGCTCGAGGCCACGACCCCAGGCGGTCAGCTCGTAGACCCGCACGTTGCCTGGCGGAGGCAGCTGCCGACGGCGTAGGACGCCCGCGTCGGCCAGCTCGCGCAGCCGGTCGGACAGTGCGTTCGGGCTGGCGGTCGGGAGCGCCTGCTGGAGGTCGGTGAACCGTTTCGGCCCGAGCAGCAGCTCGCGCACCACGAGCAGCGACCACCGCTCGCCCACGATGTCGAGGCCGCGCGCGACACCGCATGCCTGCCGATAGCCCCGCTGGGTTGGCATGAGACACCCTCCTTTCGTACTTGCTCAATCCTAGCAGTTACTATTAGCCTCATAGCAGCCTACCTGAGGAGGAACCCTTGACCACGCCAGCGACACCCCCGCTCACCGACCGCGAGACCTGGCAGAAGCAGCTCGACGAGCTCCGGCTCCGCGAGAAGGCGCACACGCGTGAGGGCGACGCCATCGCCGCGGCCCGCCGGCGGCTGCCGATGGTCGAGGTCGATCCGAACACCCGTCTGGTCGGCGCCGACGGCGCCGTGTCCCTGCTCGATGCTTTCGAGGGGAGGAGCCAACTGTTCGCGTCGTACCACATGTGGCACATGGGCAGGCCGGCCGCCGACCAGTGCGAGGGCTGCACGTTCTTCACCGGCCAGGTGCTCGAACTGTCCTACCTGCACTCGCGCGACGTCACGTTCGCGGTCTTCTGCCAGGGGCCGTTCGAGGAGTCGTCACGCTACCGCGACTTCATGGGCTGGCAGGCGCCCTGGTACTCGGTGCCCGCGGAGTCGCTCGACTCCCTCGTCGCCGGGCGCGCGTTCGGAATGAAGGCGTGCTACCTGCGCCAGGGCGACCGGGTGTTCGAGACCTACTGGACCACCGGGCGGGGCGTCGAGGCGATGGCGCCGTCGTACGGCCTGCTCGACATGACCGCCTACGGTCGCCAGGAGAACTGGGAGGACTCGCCGGAAGGCTGGCCGCAGCGCTTCCGGACCGACGGTGACCAGTTCCGGCTCGACGGGCGGCCCACATCGCAGTGGTCGCGCCTCGCCGCCGGCCGCGACGACGACCTGGGCACCACCGGGCCCGCCGGCAGCGAGCACCAGTGCTGCCACTGAGGTTCAAGCGCCTGCCGATCGGATGACATCACCCGCTGAGTGCCCCGATCCACCGAGCTGCTGCACAGGTCGGGCGAGGCGTCCGGCAACGTAGTTGGGCGCGCCTCAGCAGGGTGGCGTCGGCCCTCGCGGCATGGGGACTCTGCGCCTCAGCTCGCCTCGGCTCGGCCCGTTGCTGTCGCCGCTACCGTCCGCAGCTCCTCACGCTGGGAAATGCATGTCAGTCCCATCACCCACCCGGTACGACCAGGCCCGTCTCGTACGCGGCCACGACGAGCTGGGCTCGGTCCCGGGCGTTCAGCTTCGCCAGGAGGCGACCGACGTGGGTACGGACTGTCGCAGGACTGAGGGTCAGTCGGGCGGCGATCTCATTGTTGCTGAGTCCCTGGCCGACGAGGGCGAGAACTTCCTGTTCCCGCTGGGTGAGCGGTCGTAGCATCTCCTCGCCTCGGTGCCGTCGGGTGCGGGACGCCGTGAACTGGGCGATGAGGCGGCGGGTCACCGGAGGTGCCAGTAGCGCCTCGCCGGCGGCCACGACGTGGATCCCGTGCAGGAGCTCGGTGGGTCCGCAGTCCTTGAGCAGAAACCCGCTGGCACCGGCCTGCAATGCCTCGTGGACGTACTCGTCGGTGTCGTAGGTGGTGAGGATGAGCACCCGTACCCCGGCCAGGCCGGGTGTGGCGGCGATCTGCCGGGTGGCTTCGACGCCGTCCAGGACGGGCATGCGGATGTCCATCAGCACGACCTGGGGTCGGGCCTCGCGGACGAGGCTGATCGTCTCGGCACCGGTCGCGGCCTCACCGACGACCCGGATGTCGTCCTGCGCGGCCAGCAGCATCCGGAAGCCGGCGCGGACGAGTTCCTGGTCGTCGGCCAGGAGGACGGTGATGGGATCGCCGTGGGTCGCGCTGCGGGCCGCTGGCAGCGGGGTGGGCTCGTCGCTGCCCGCCCCGGTGTGTTCATGGGCGGCGGGAGGGCGCGTACCCGTCATCTCAGGCCGCGATTCGCGATGCTCGGGCGCCGGCTACCGCACCCGGCCGGTGTCAAGGGCAGGCGCGCCTGTATCCGGAATCCGCCGGCCGGTCCGGGACCCGCGGTGAGGGTGCCACCGAGCAACGCGCACCGTTCCCGCATGCCGGTGATGCCCCGGCCGATGTTCGGATACGTGCTCTCGGTGCGCAACGCCGCGTCCGGGGGGCCGACGCCGTCGTCGGAGATGTCTATCGACAACGTGCCATCCGCACATGACAGCAGGATGTCC
Source organism: Micromonospora mangrovicola (assembly GCF_047200535.1). Taxonomy (NCBI): domain Bacteria; kingdom Bacillati; phylum Actinomycetota; class Actinomycetes; order Micromonosporales; family Micromonosporaceae; genus Micromonospora; species Micromonospora mangrovicola. Next base: position 13,797 of record NZ_JBJZOG010000104.1, read on the forward strand.
ATCCGGGCCGGGCCGGCGTGGCGGATGGCGTTCGTGATGGCCTCCTGCACGACCCGGTAGGCCGCACGGTCGACCTCGTCGGGCAGGTCGGGCAGAAGCCCCGGGATGTTCACCTGCACGTGCAGGCCGACATCTTCGGCGACCTTGGTCAGTTCGGTCAGCCGCGCGAGGCCGGGTGTGGCGGTGTCGCACCCGCTGCCGGTGTCCCGCAGCATCGCCAGTGTGGCACGCAGCTCCCCCAGGGCTCGGGCGCTGGTCGCCTCGATGGTCATCAAGGTTTCGCGGGCCTGCGCGCATCGCTTGTCCAACACGTGGGCGGTCACTCCGGCCTGCACGTTGATCACCGCGATGGCGTGCGCGACGGTGTCGTGCACCTCGCGGGCGATACGCAGCCGCTCCGCGGTCACTCGGACGAGCGCCTCCTCGTCCCTGGTGCGTTCGGCGAGCTCCGCCCGGGCGAGTGCCTGCGCGGTGATCACCCGCCGGGCCCGGACCGACTCGCCCAGGGCGGCCGCCATGACGGCGGTGCCGATGCGGAAGAACACCCAGCCGGCGCCAAGCAGCGGTCGCAGATCGGCGGTTGCCAGCCACACGACGGACAGCGATGCGATGGCGACCGCCGCGACGCGGACTCGGCTGTGCTCCGCCTGGGCGGTGAGGGTGTACGCCGCGACGAACAGCGCCGTCCACGAGGGGCCGTCCGCGTAGTGGGCGAGGTAGTAGATGGCGTTGGTGGCGGCGACCGCTGCGAAGACGGCCACGGGCCAGCGCCTGCGCCCGGCGAGTACCAGACCGCTGCCCGCGAGCAGGACGTACCCGAGGTGGCCGGGCCGGTCCAGCATCGCGGTCTGTGCGGGCAGGCCGACCAGCTGCGTGCCGCGTACCTGGAACCAGGCGACCAGCAGTGCCAGCCCGATGTCCGGCACCCAGGCCGGTGGGCGGAGTCTCACCACGATCGATGCCACTGGTCGATCGTATCCGCTGGTCACCGCCCCGCGGGTCAGCGCAGCGGCGTATCCGGGTACGCGCGCTGGCGTACCGGCCCGGTCCCCAGAAACGGGTCCTGCGACGTACCCGTTGACGTCCGCAGCCCGACGCGCCCGACCGACGTCGAGGGACACGATCGACGCAGGTCGGCGTTCCACCCGGGTCAGGGTGGCCACAACGGGGGTGGGCGGGATGCCGGTGCCAAGGTGCTTCGACGTGGATCTGGGGGTTGTCGATGTCCGTAGTTCGGGTCCGGGACGGTAATGCTGGCGGATTGTGGCGACGATGGGCGCGGTTCATCACCCGGGCCCGTTGGTCGGTGGTGGCCGCAGCGGTCGCGCTGCTCGCCGTCGGCGCCGGTTGGGGCAGCGGCGTCTTCGCTGAACTGGGCAGCGGCGGCTTCGCCGACCCCGGCAGCCAGTCCGCGTCCGCCGACCGGGTCATCCGCGCCGAACTCGGGGGCCACAGCGCGGATCTCATAGTCCTGTACGAGAGCCGGACCGCCACGGTGGACGACGCGGAGTTCCGCGCGTCGCTGACAGCCGCGGTCGCCGCACTGCGCCAACGTCCCGAGGTGGACCGGGTGGTGTCGTACTACGACACCCGGGCCCCGTCCATGGTCTCGCGGGACCGGCACGCCACCTACGCCGTCGTCACGCTACGAGCCCGCACCGACACGGGCAAGCTCGCCGAGTACGAGACGCTCCGCGCTCACCTGCAAGCTCCGGGCCTGACCAGCCGGGTCGGTGGCGTCGTCGCCGTCTACACGAACACCGACGACATCACCAAGCAGGACGTCACCCGCGGCGAGGCCATCGCGATGCCGGCGGTGCTGATCCTGCTGCTGTTCGTGTTCGGCTCGGTGGTCGCGGCAGCCATGCCCCTGCTGGTCGGCGGGCTCGCAGTGCTGGCCGGGCTGACGATCACCCGGCTGATCACCATGACCACCGACGTGTCGACGTTCGCCGCCAATGCGCTCACCCTGCTCGGACTGGGCATGGCGGTGGACTACTCGCTGTTCGTGATCAGCCGGTTCCGCGACGAACTGCGCGCCGGGCGTCATCCCCGGGAGGCGATCGGCCGCACCCTCGCCACCGCCGGTCGGACGGTGCTGGTCTCCGGGCTGACCGTCATGCTGGCGTTGTCCAGCCTGCTCATCTTTCCGGAGATGTTCCTGCGCTCGATGGGCATCGGCGGAATCGTCGCGGTGGGCTCCGCGATGGCCGGCGCGTTGACGGTGCTTCCGGCGCTGTTGGTGATCCTCGGGCCGCGGGTCGACGCGGGGCGCATGCCATGGTTGCGTCACCGGTCGCGCCGCGCACTGAACGGCGACCAGCCGGTCGCCGGGACGTCGTCGCCCGGCATCGACGGCGTCAGCGGAAGGTGGGCGCGGGTGGCCTCCAGTGTCACGCGCCGCCCGGTCAGCTACCTGACCGCGGTCTTCCTCGTGCTGCTGGTACTCGCCGCGCCCCTGTGGCACGCTCGGTTCGCCGGCACCGATGAGCGGGTCCTACCCGCCGGTGACCACGCCCGCGTGGTCAGCGAGCGGATCGCCACCGACTTTCCGGGCGGAGCGGCCACACCCATCGAGGTGGTGGTGCGGCATGCCGACGCCGCGGCCGTCACCGACCTCGCGGACCGCGTCGCCGGGCTGCCCGGTGTGACGGGCGTCCGGGCCGTGGACCGTGCGCGGGACACGACGTTGCTCACGGTCGGCTACATCGGAGAGGCAACCGGGAACGAGGCGTACCGGACGGTCCACGCCATCCGGGCGCTGCCCGCGCCCGACGGCGCCACGGTTCTCGTCGGTGGGCAGCCCGCCCGCGATGTGGACCTGCTGGCCAGCCTGCGTGGCCGACTGCCGTGGATGGCGGCCATCATGGCCGGGGTCACCCTCGTGCTGCTGTTCCTCGCGTTCGGGTCTGTGCTGCTGCCCGTCAAGGCTGTGCTGCTGAACGTGCTCTCGCTGTCGGCGTCCTTCGGCGTGGTCGTCTGGGGGTTTCAGGACGGTCACCTCGCCGACGCGATGAGCTTCACCGCCCCCGGCTTCATCGAGCCCACCGTGCCGATCTTCCTGCTCGCCGTCCTGTTCGGGCTCGCGACCGACTACGAGGTGTTCCTGCTGTCCCGGGTACGCGAGGCGTGGGACGCCACCGGGAACAACACCAGGGCCCTCACGGTCGGTCTGCAGCGAACCGGGGGCATCATCACCGCTGCCGCGTTGCTGCTCATCGTCGTCGTGGCCGGCTTCGCCACCGGCCGCATCGTGTTCACCAAACTCATCGGGGTAGGCATGATCACCGCGATCGTCGTCGACGCGACCCTGGTTCGGATTCTTCTCGTACCCGCCACCATGCGGCTGCTCGGCCGATGGAACTGGTGGGCCCCCGGCCCCTTGGCGCGGGTGTACCGGCGGGTCGGCATCCAGGAGGGCGACCCGGGGACGCCAGTCCCCTGCGAGGCCACCGCATCGGTCGCCGCCGACCCGGGAGCCGTCTGTGGTCCTTGAACCCCATCGCCTGCCTCCCGGCCCACTCGAGGCGACCGGATATCCACACCGTCTGAGATGGAGATCTGCGATGCGCAAAGCACGGACGAACCGACTCCTCCTGACCACACACATCGCCGTCAGTGTCGCGGTCTTCGGCATGGAACTGGTCCTGGTGGCGCTGGGGGTGGCCGCCGCGCGGGGCGTCGACCCCCGCCAGGCCTACCCGGCCGGCCACCTGATGGCGCAATGGCTCATGGCACCGCTCGGTCTCGCCGCACTGGGTACCGGGCTGCTGCTGGTACTGACCACCGGCTGGAGTCCCAGCCGGCACTGGTGGGTCACCGTCAAGCTGGCCGTCACCGCAATCCTGACCGTCCTGGTGTTCGCCGCGCTGATCCCCGGGCTGACGCGGATGGCGGACAAGGCCGTGACAGGCACCGCCATCACCTCCTCCGAACACCTGCGGTTCATCCTCATCCCCGCCGCCGGGGCCGCCGTCCTGGCGTTGAACATCGCGCTGGGTGTCATCAAGCCCGGCGGGCGGGCGCGCAGGGCACTCCGCACGCCGGTACCGGAGAACGCCACCGCCCGGTGACGGGCGGTCGGGATGGGACGCTGGCTGGTCCGCTCCGGCTTCGGCGGGCTGGCTTGGGGGTCGCGGTCAGGTGGCCGCCTGGAGGAACTGCTGAATTCGCGTGACGACGAGTTGTGGTTGTTCGGCGGGCGTGGAGCGCCGGTACCGGCTGCGCCAGGACCAGCCCGTGATCGACGCTGACGCGGCCGCCGCGATGACGCTGGAGGACCACCGCCGCGGGTTCGCCGCCGCCATGGCCGTCCTGATCGCCGAGTTCAACGCCTACCTCGACCGTGACGGGACCGACCCGCCGGGCCGCCCACGAGTCTGATCCGCCCTCATCCCCGCCGTTTGCCGTTCGCGCTGTTCGGAGTCGTGATCACGCGGCGGGGAAAGGACTGGACGGGATGATGCTCGGGCTTGTAGCTTGCGGTTGCCCGTGACACCGCCCGAGGAGGTGAGACCCATGAACGCTGCATCGATGTGGGTGCTCCCCCTCCCCGTCACGGTCGGGCGATTGATGTAGGTGTCGCCGGGAGCGCCTCGCCAACAAGGCACTCCCGAAAGGCAACACCTATGCACTCTCTGCAGTTCACCGCCGAGCCGTCGTCGAACGAAACGGTCGAGCGCGCCTTCACCGCGGGCGACGTTCCCGGACTCCCATCGCCGGCCCCCGGCGCCGATCGTGCGCCCCTCCTGTTCGACGTGATCATTGCCGGGTGCGGGCCGACCGGTGCGATGCTGGCCGCCGAACTGCGGCTGCACGATGTGCGGGCACTCGTCCTGGAGAGGGACACCGAGCCCGTGTCGTTCGTCCGCATAGTCGGTCTGCATATTCGCAGTATCGAGCTGATGGCCATGCGCGGGCTGCTGGAGCGCGTTCTCGAACACGGAAGACAGCGCCCGGCCGGCGGCTTCTTCGCCGCCATCAACAAACCCGCGCCCGCGGGCCTGGATTCCGCGCACGCCTATCTGCTGGGCATCCCGCAGCCGGTCATCGTTCACCTGCTCGAAGAACGAGCGATCGAACTGGGTGCGCAGGTCCGGCGCGGTTGTGCGGTGGCCGGTTTCGAGCAGGACGGCGACGGTGTGACCGTCGAGCTGGCCGATGGGGAACGGTTGCGTTCGCGCTATCTCGTCGGCTGTGACGGCGGGCGCAGTACGGTGCGCAAACTGCTCGGCGTCGGCTTCCCCGGCGAGCCCTCGCGGACCGAGACGCTGATGGGCGAGATGGAAGTGGGGGTGCCGCAGGAGGAGATCACCGCCAAGATGACCGGAATCCGCGAGACCCATCGACGATTCTGGCTCCGGCCCTTCGGCGAAGGGGTCTACAGCGTCGTGGTCCCCGCCGCAGGAGTCAGCGACCGGGCGGAACCGCCCACCCTCGAGGATTTCAAACAACAGTTGCGCACCATCGCCGGAACCGACTTCGGCGTGCACTCCCCGCGCTGGATGTCCCGCTTCGGCGACGCCACCCGGCTAGCCGAACGCTATCGGGTCGGGCGGGTGCTGCTGGCCGGCGATGCGGCACACATCCATCCACCCACCGGCGGACAGGGCCTCAACCTGGGCGTTCAGGACGCATTCAACCTCGGCTGGAAACTGGCCGCACAGATCCGCGGCTGGGCCCCGGAAGCACTGCTGGACACCTACCAGACCGAACGTCACCCGGTCGCCGAAGCCGTGCTGGACAACACCCGCGCCCAGATGGAACTGCTGTCCACCGAACCGGGCCCGCAGGCCGTGCGCAGGCTGCTCACCGAACTGATGGACTTCGACGAGGTGAACCGCTATCTGATCGAGAAGATCACCGCGATCGACATCCGCTACGACTTCGGCGCGGGCCCCGACCTGCTCGGCCGCCGCCTGCGCGACATCGACGTGAAACAGGGCCACCTCTACGCTCTGCTGCATCGCGGCCGCGGCCTGCTGCTGGACCGCACCGAACGCCTGACCGTCGGCGGCTGGTCGGACCGGGTCGATCACCTCGCGGATCCCACTGCGGTACTGGATGTTCCCTGCGTCCTGCTACGCCCCGACGGCCACGTCGCCTGGATCGGCGACGATCAGCAGGACCTGGACGACCACCTCTCCCGCTGGTTCGGCAAGCCCAACCAATCTCGCGTGAGCAACCGAAGATGAATGCGAACGCGCCTGTCACGGTCGAGACCATGACAGGGACTGGTTCGTGTGGTCACCCCGCTACAGGTGGCGAGACGGCGAGCAGATCTGAAGCGCTGTCGGCCAGGAGCTGGGAGTGGTCGGCGTTCTCGTCGGACACCACCGCCCGTTGGCATGGCGGAAAGTGGCCATGCCAGCGGGCGGTAGCCGGTGGCGACGCGGCCACGCAGCCGCCCAGGTGAGCCGGTCAACCCGATCCGGGCGTGGGGTAGCACCCAGCCACACTGATGCAGGGCCCCATGATCGCCGATGTGCGATCCGCCGGTGAATCGATCCCTCGCCGCGAGCCTGCTGGGCGCCGCCCTCCTTCTCGCCGCTTGCGGCGACGACAAGCCGGAGGCAAGCCGGCCCAGCCCCGACCAGTACGGCCGCGGTGGTTGCGTTCTGCTGGCGCATCGGTTGGAGAAGAATGACCATGGCTGGATCCTGAACGGCAGCGTCGGTTCCCGGGCCGCCCGTTCGACGGACC
>NZ_JBJZOG010000105.1:0-20397 GCF_047200535.1 Micromonospora mangrovicola
GACAACGTACGACGCATCCGCCGTCGGCCGTGGCTTAGATTGGACTGTCACACTCATTCCACGTGCCGGTGCCGCGAAAGGTTGTCTCAAGCCCCCGCTTCCACCTACACCGATACGCCCCGTCCAGCCCCGGCCAGGCAAGGTGCCCTCACCACACGGCAGGGCTGCAAGGTTCCGCTGATCGACGAGGACTTGAGCAGGCGGACAACCCATACACCGGGAGTCCTCCGTAACCGTTGGCGAACGTCACATGAACGGCGCCGTCTGCGACCCGGTCGCGATGGTGCCCCAAGCCCTGTCTGCCAGGCCGGAGCCGACCGGCTCTCAAGGGCAAGCAAAAGGCCCAGGTCATGATCGGCGATCAAGCCGGTGACCCGGGCCTTTCTATGGAGCCGCCTGACGGAATCGAACCGTCGACCTACGCATTACGAGTGCGTCGCTCTAGCCGACTGAGCTAAGGCGGCAACGATCGTCAAGTGTACGGCACCGCCCGGCGGAAGCCGAACGGGATCCCCCCACCACCGAACCGGACATCGAGGCAGGTCCGGTACGTTCCGGGGAGGGCGCTCGCGTTCGGGGACGACTACTCTGCGGCGGGTGAGCGACGACCAGGTTCCAGGACCGCAGTCGATGCCCGAGGCGCACCCCGGCGAGCGGGCCACCCGCCGGCCGCGCAGCCTCGATCCGCTGGAGCTGGGGTTCACCCCACGAAAGCCGGTCCCCTGGCTCGCGCCGCTGCTGCTCATCCAGACCGGTCTGCGTACGTTGCTGGCGATGCTGTTCGGGGCGTACCTGGACAAGCGGGAGTTGCAGAACGCCTTCGACGACGACACGTTCCGGCAGGTCGGGCCGGACGGCGGGCTGTGGCTGGACTACGTGGCCGATCTGGGTGACGGCTTCGACGCCACGTACTCGGTGGCGTACCTGCTCGCCCGGCCGGAGCTGGAGGTGGACGGGCACCGGCTGCCCCGGGGGCAGACGCTGGTGATGGGGGGCGACGAGGTCTACCCGTCGGCGTCCTACGACGCGTACGAGGACCGGTGCAAGGGGCCTTACCAGGCCGCGCTGCCGGTGTCCCCGCCGGAGCGCCCGACCCTGTTCGCGGTCCCCGGCAACCACGACTGGTACGACGGCCTGACCGCCTTCCTGCGCCTGTTCGTCCGCTCCCGGGACCGGCACTTCGCCGGCTGGGGCACCGGCCAGTCCCGCTCGTACTTCGCGGTGGAGCTGCCCGCGGACTGGTGGCTGCTCGGCCTCGACGACCAGTCCGGGTCGTATCTGGACGACCCGCAGTTGACCTACTTCGACGAGGTGGCCGGGAAGCTCACCCCGCGCTCCCGGGTGATCCTGGCGGTGCCGGCGCCCACCTGGGTCAAGGCCGTCGACCACCCCACCGCGTACGACTCGATCGACTACTTCATCCGGACCATCATCGCCCCCACCGGGGCCCAGGTGCGGCTGCTGATCTCCGGCGACCTGCACCACTACGCCCGCTACGCCGGCCCGGAACGGCAGTTGATCACCTGTGGGGGCGGCGGCGCCTACCTCTATCCCACGCACGAGCTGCCGGAGCGGCTGGAGGTGCCGCCACGGGACACGCTCGCCCGTCGCGCCAGCCGCACCCGGGAGTACGAACTGGCGGCCCGCTACCCGGACAAGGCGCGCTCGCGCCGCTACGGCTGGGGAATCTTCGCCCGGCTGCCCTTCCGCAACCCCGGCTTCACGACCCTGCTGGGCACCCTGCACACGCTGCTGATGCTGGCCATGGCCGGGGTGTCGGCGAACCACCTGGGCACCACCGAGCAGCGGCTGTTCAGCGTCCCGTTGGTGATCATGCTGGTGGTGACCATGCTAGGCGCGGCGTTCTTCGCCAAGCCGCCCAGCGCCGACGGGAAACGGCACGTCCGGCACTGGATTCTCGGCATCTCGCACGGCCTGACCCAGGTGGCACTGGCCGCCGCCGGCACCTGGCTCTGGCTGCAACTGCCCTTCTACGACTGGCCCTGGCCGCTGCCGGTGGCCGCCGCGGCGGTGCTGTACGGCCCGGTGAGCGGCCTGGTCGCCAGCCAGCTCGTCGCGCTCTACCTGCTGGTGGCGGGATCATTCGGGGTGAACCTCAACGAGCTCTTCGCCGCCCAGGCCATCGAGGACTCGAAGGCGTTCCTCCGCTTCCGCATCGACCCTGACGGCACGTTGACCATCTACCCGATCGCCGTGGACCGGGCCTGCCACGAATGGCAGCTGAACCCCGACCAGTCCCCCACCGCCTCCTGGCTGACCCCCAGGTCCCCGCTAACCCCCCGCCTGGCGGAACCCCCGATCGTCCTGCGCTGACCAGCGGGCTGTTGATCAAGGAGTTTGCGTCGCTGGGGCGCGGATTCCCGACGCAAACTTCTTGATCAACACGGGTGGGTGAGTGGGTGGGTGGGTGGATGGGCGGGTGGATGGGTGGGTGGGTGGGTGGGTGGGTGGGTCCGGGGAGGGGGGTTGGGGCTGGCGGGGGGCGCAGACGGAGGCGCGGCTGCACGAGCAGCGGGAGCCGTCGGCGTCCAGGCGGAACGTGAGACAAATGCTGTCCCGCCCGGCTGCTCGGTTATCTGGGGCGGGATCACCGCCGTGAGCGACGAGGCACGTCGATTATCGCGCGGCACCTTCCGGACCTGACTGGTCGCGGCTTTCGTAGGCGCGGCGGGAGCCGCAGACGTCGGCGCGGGAGCACATGGAGCGCGAGCCGTCGGCGTCCAGGCGGACGGTCACCGCGTCTCTCGGGACGCTGTGGCCGACCACGCGGCCCTCCCCTTCCGGCGTGGTGACGCGGGTGCCGATCGCCGGGGCGGACTCCTGGAACCTGGCGTACAGAGGATGCTCGTACTTCAGGCAGCACATCAGCCGGCCACAGGCCCCGGAGATGCGCAGTGGGTTGAGCGGCAGGTCCTGGTCCTTCGCCATCCGGATGGTCACCGGTTCGAAGTCGTTGAGGAAGGTGGCGCAGCACAGGTCCCGGCCGCAGGAGCCGATGCCGCCCTGCACCCGCGCCGAGTCGCGGGCGGAGAGCTGCCGCAGCTCGACCCGGCAGTGCAGCGTCGCCCCGAGGTCGCGGACCAGGGAGCGGAAGTCGACCCGGTGCGGCGCGGTGAAGTAGATGGTGGTGCGGTCACTGCCGGTCTCCGGCGTGGCGAGGACATGGTCGACGGCCACCACCTTCATCGGCAGCCCGTGCTCGCGGATCAGCCGCTTGGCGGCGACCTTGGCGTCCGCCTTGCGCCGGCGCAGCAGGTCGTCGCGGCGCAGGTCCTCCTCCTCGGCCAGCCCGGCCAGCCTGGGGAAACCGGCGGTGTCCTCGCTGACCCACTGCGCGGCCCAGACGCACTCGGCCACCTCGGGACCCTCGTCGGTGGGCACCAGCACCTTGTCGCCCACCTGCGGGCGCAGCTCGCCCGGGTCGAGGTAGTAGAGGCGCCCGTACCGGTTGAAACTGACCGCACAGAGCATGCCCATGCCCTTCACCCTACGACCTCGGGCGGGCCCCGGCCCGGCCGGCCGTCGTCGCCCGGTCACTCGGCGCAGCGATCCACAGCTGTCGACTCGACCGAACCGAGCCCGGCCCGGTCGTGCCGTTGATCCTCGCCCGGAAGGTTGAAACCTGAGCGAGCCGCAGGACAAACGGCGGCGGACCGCGTTGAGTGAAGACAGACCTGCGGGGGGTGCAGGGGAAGGCCACGGCGTCGCCGCCGGAGCCCGGCCACGGCCGGTTCGGCGCGGCGCCGTGGCCCGTTTCGTGCCCGGCCACCACGTACGGGTCTGCCCGGGTCAGTGCCCGATCCGGGTGGTCCCGCCGATCGGGGCGCCGCTGGCCGGGCGGTCCCGCCAGGTCGTCTCCGCCAGGCTCGGCGCCCACTGCCGCAGCAGCGTCTCCGCCCCGTCGTACGCCACCCCGAGCACCCCCAGCGTTCGCATCGCGATCTCGGCCGCCGCGAGCGCCCCGGCCGGCCCGCCGTCGGTCCCGGGCCTGGTGGCGGCGTAGACGGTGACCGCCTCGGCGGAGCGCAGCACGTCGGCCAGCGTTCGGGCCAGGGTCAGCCGGCTGCCCTCCACCCAGTGGGCCAGCGCGTCGGCGTAGCCGGCCGTCGACTCCAGCCGCCCGACCAGGCTCTCCGGCCCCTCGTCGAGGTGCCGGAGCAGCGCGCCGCGGGCCTCGTCGTACGCGGCAGCGGCCGACCCGGACCAGGCGACCGGGTCGGCGAGCATCGCGCAGGTGTCGTCGTACCCTCCGATGAGCCGGCGCACCGCGTGGCCGGCGCCGGCCAGCGGCGCCGGGTGCAGCTCGAGGAACTCGCGCACCGCCGCCCCGGGAAGCACCTGCATGCGGCGCAGCAGCGGCCAGAGCCGGTGCCCCTCGGGCGCGCCGGCGGCGAGCAGCGTGTCGACCCGGGCGAGCAGGTCGAGACCCGGTTCGGCGAGGCGGTCCAGGGCGTCCATCAGGTCTCCCGGCGGAGCCGCTGCCCGGCGGACTCGTCGGTCGCCGCGTACCGGCCGGCGGCGCTGCGCAGGGCGGTCGCGGCGGCGGCCAGCCGGGCCGCGGCGGCGCCGGCCTCGCGGGCCCGGTCGCCGGTGGCGGTGGTCCACTGCCGGTGCAGCGCCCGGCCGACCTCCCCCGGCCGGCCGGTGGCGTGGGCGCCGAAGGCGGGGTGGGCCGGGTCGGTGGCGGTCACCGTGCGGGACAGCGTGGCGAGGGCGAGGCTGGCCTCGTCGAGCCGGTCGGCCAGGGTGCGCAGCGTCTCCATGTCAGGCCCCCGCCAGCGGCCGGTACGCCGCGAAGGTCTCGTTGTGCAGCTTCTCCCGGGCCCACCGGGCGGCGTCGGCGGCGGCGGTGACCGCGGCCTGCACCGAACCGGCCACGTCCCGCGGGCTGCGCTGGTGCAGCGGACCGAGGAAGCGCACGTCGGTGATCCGGCCACCGGCCGTCACCACCACCTCGACCAGCCCGTCCGGTGAGCGGACGGTGACCTCGACCGTCGCCACCGCCTGGTCGAACTCGGCCTGCAGGGTCTCGATGCGCCGGTAGCGCCGCACCGCCTCCTCGATCCAGGCCTCGTCGATCTCCCCGTGCGGCATCGGCGGACTCCTCCCGCTGACCATCACTGAGCGTGCCGCCGCCGTCACCACGGCACACCGGACCGTACCGCACTCAACAACACCTGTCGATGACCTGTGGACAGCGTGGGAACGCGGTGGTCGGCATCGCCCGGTGGGCGGATCAACCCCGCCAGAGGGCGAGCATCATCGCCTCCACCGCGATCCGCGGCTTGACGTTCGCCTCGATCGCCGCCCGGCACTCCAGCACGGCCTCCAGCCGGCGCAGCGCCCCTTCGGCGTCCCACTTCTGCGCGCCGGCCTCGGCCAGCGCCGCGGTGTCGGTGTGCACCGCGGCGACCGGCGCCCGCAACGCCATGGTCAGCGCGTCCCGGTAGAAACCGGCGAGATCGACGAGCGCCCGGTCGAGCGCGTCCCGCTGGGCCCGGGTGGCCCGCGACTTCTGCCGCTTCTCCAGGTCCTTGAGCTGGCCGGCGGCACCGCGCATGGCACCCGCCGCGCCCCGGCCCGTGCCGCCCGCGCCGAGCGCGGTCTGCAACGCGGTCCGCTCCGCCTCGTCGATCTCGGCGACCGACGCGGCGGCCTCCGCCTCGGCCGCCTCGATCAGCGCGGACGCGGCGTCGAACGCGGCACCCACCCCGGTCAGCCGGCGCGGCACGGCGAGCACCGCATCCCGGCGCTGCCGGGCCTCCGGATCCCGGGCCAGCCGCCGGGCCCGGCCCACGTGCCCCTGCGCGGCCGCCGCGGCCCAGCCGGCCACGTCGGGCGCGACGCCGTCCCGGCGGACCAGCACCTCGGCCACCGCGCCGGCTGGCGGCTGCCGCAGCGGTACGACCCGGCAGCGCGACCGGATGGTCACCGAAACGTCCTCCGGGTGGGTGGATGGCGCGCAGAGCAGGAAGACGGTACGCGGCGGCGGCTCCTCGATCGCCTTGAGCAGCGCGTTGCCGGCCGCCTCGGTGAGCCGGTCGGCGTCCTCGATGATGACGATCTGCCACCGCCCGCCCGACGGCGTGCTGGCCGCCCGGAGCACCAGGGCGCGCATCTCGTTGACGCCGATGGAGAGCCCTTCGGGCACCACCAGCCGGACGTCGGCGTGGGTGCCGGTCATCGTGGTGTGGCAGCCGGGGCAGGTGCCGCAGCCGGTGCCGTGCACGCACTGCAACGCGGCGGCGAAGGCCCGGGCGGCGACCGAACGGCCGGAACCGGGCGGCCCGGTGAAGATCCAGGCGTGGGTCATCCCGGCCCCGGGGTCGCCGCCGGCGACGTCGGGCTCGGCACCCGACAGAGCGGGCTCGTCGAACTCCTCGGCGAGCGCGTCGAGGTCGTCGTACGGGTCGTCCGGGCGTGCGGGTGCGGCGGCGGCACGCAGCAGGGCGGCCGCCGAGGTGGCGGCGCGGCGCAGCGTAGCCACCGCCTCGTCCTGCCCGACCAGGTCGGCGAAGACGTCCGCCATCAGGTGGGATGCTCCGTGGTCACCAGCTCCGAGTCGGATAACTCCGGCTGGACCGAGGTGTCCGGGCCCTGGGCCGGGCGGGGGTGCACGATGCCGGCCGGGTCGACGAGGAGTTCGTCCACCCGCCGGCCGACCGCCTTGGCGATCTCCTCGGCCGGGCGGGCGGCGTCGAGCACGAGGTAGCGCTTGGGGTCGGCGGCGGCCAGGTCGAGGAAGGCGTACCGGACCCGCTCGTGGAACGCGATCGACTCGGCCTCCAGCCGGTCGGTGCCCTGGTTGCGGGACTCGACGCGGGACAGCCCGGTGTGCGGGTCCACGTCGAGGAGCACCACCAGGTCGGGCTTGAGCCCGCCGGTGGCCCACGACGAGAGCCAGGAGACCTCCTGCACCGGCAGCGTACGGCCGGCCCCCTGGTAGGCCAGGGACGAGTCGACGTACCGGTCGCTGATCACCACCGCGCCCCGGACCAGCGCCGGCCGGACCACGGTGGCGACGTGGTGCGCCCGGTCGGCGGCGTAGAGCAGGGCCTCGGCGCGTGGCGAGGGGGCGTCCCCGCCGGCCGTCTCCAGCACCAGCGAACGGACCCGCTCGCCGACCGCCGTGGCACCCGGTTCCCGGGTCACCACCACGTCCCGCCCCTGCTCCCGCAGCCGCTCGGCGAGCGCGGTGAGCTGGGTGGACTTGCCGGCTCCCTCGCCGCCCTCGAAGACCACGAAGAGGCCGCTGGAGACGAAGTGCTCGGCCGGCATCAGCGGGCGCCCGCGGATCGAGCCCCAGAGGTCGGCCAGGACCGGCACGCCCTTCTTGTCGTCCATCTGGCCGAACGCGCTGATCCCGGCGAAGATGCCGGCCGCACCGGCGGCGAGCAGCAGCAGGCGGGTCGAGGAGACCGAGATGCCGAGGTCGGCGATGGTCAGCTTGCGGGAGCCGCCGACGCCGACCAGGAGGCTGCTCAGCGCGATGGCCAGGATCAGCACCAGCCGGGTGCCGATCTGCACCACCGCGAAGACCCGGCCGCGTACCTCGTCGGCGACCTCCCCGCCGAGCAGGGTGGTGCCGGCCAGGAAGGCCATGCCGGCGCCGGCGCCGACCAGGATCGCGCCGACCATCGCCATGGAGAGGTGGATGGCGAACGCCAGCACCAGCACCGAGGCGCTGGCCAGCACGATGCTCATGCCGAACCAGCGGCGGCGGGACATGTCCCGGACGATCAGCGGGCCGGCCCCGATGCCGATCGCCAACCCGATGAAGATCGCACCGAAGAGCAGGTAGAACGCGGCGTCGCCGGCCCCCAGCGAGGCGGCGAAGAACTTGGCCGTGCCGATGACGATGCCGCCGCCGGCGAACGCCCCGAAGATGCCGAGCACCAGCCCGCGGACCAGCGGCGTCTGCCGGATGAAGGTCCAGCCCTCGGTGAACTGGCGCATCATGCTCTGCTCGGTGCGCTCACGCTCGCCGGTCTGGGCCTGGCTGATCTCCTTGATCCCGAAGGCCACCACGAGCGCGGTGGCGAGCCGGGAGAACGCGTTGAACCAGAGCGCCAGCTGGGCCGGCTCGGCCCAGTTGGGGATCACCCCGCCGGTCAGCCCGCGCACGCTGCGGTCCAGCACGGAGAGGCTGATCGCGGCGAGCACCGGGGTGAGGCCGTACGTGGTGATGAGGGTGAGCTGGTTGGCCGTCTCCAGCCGGGCGCGCGGGATCAGGTTGGGGACCGCGGCCTCCTTGGCCGGGATCCAGAGCAGGGTGATCGTCTCGATCAGGAAGGTGGCGATCGCCGCCCAGCTGACCACGACGCCGCCGCTGGCGCCGGTGAGCGCGAGCAGCGGGATGGAGGCGAAGAGCAGGAATCGCAGGAGGTCGCAGATGACCATCGTCCAGCGCCGGTCGAACCGGTCGGCGAAGACGCCGGCCACCGGGCCGAGGATCAGCGCGGGCAGCAGCCGGACCGCGATCAGGCTGCCGAAGGCGGCACCCTTGGCGGTGCTGCCGGAGACCTGGGCGGCGGCGAAGACGGAGGTGGCGAGCAGGCCGAGCCAGTCGCCGAAGGAGGCCGCGCCGAGCACGATCCAGAGCCGGCGGAACGGTCGGATGCGCAGCACCGCGCGGATGGCGGCGGCTCCGGACCGGTCGGTCTGGGCCCCGGACGACGACACGCCGGACGACTCGCCGTTCTTCTGGCTTTCGATGGTCGTACCTCCACGTGCCGGCCCAGCACTGGGCCTCTCCGGTGGAACACTCTAGTCCCGGCGAGAAGCGTCCCCCTCCGCGACATTCGCCTGCTCGCTGAGCCTAGGCCGACGGCGCCACCGCCCGCAGCCCGGACAGACGCGAGGGTATTTCGCATTGACGCCCAGACAGTTAGCGTGCAAACGTGGCCACCGACAGTGACAAACTTCGCGATCGCCTCGAACGGGCGACCGCACACCTCGACCCGCCGTACGCCGTGGTCGATCTCTCCGCCTTCGACGCCAACACGGCCGCGCTGGTCGACCGGGCCGCCGGCAAGCCGGTCCGGGTCGCCAGCAAGTCCGTCCGGGTACGCGAACTGCTGACCCGGGTGCTCGGCCGCCCCGGCTGGCAGGGGGTGATGGCGTTCACCCTCCCCGAGGCGGTCTGGCTGGCCCGCTCCAATGTCAGCGACGACGTGCTGGTCGCGTACCCGACCGCCGACCGGAACGCGCTCGCCGAGCTGACCGCCGACCCGGCGCTCGCCGGCAGGGTGACGCTGATGGTCGACGACACCGCCCAGCTCGACCTGGTCGACGAGGTGTGCCCGCCCGGCCGGCGGCCGCCGCTGCGGCTCTGCCTCGACCTGGACGCCTCCTGGCGGCCGATGGGCGGCCGGGTGCACGTGGGCGTCCGCCGCTCCCCGGTGCACAGCGCCCGGGCGGCCGGCGCGTTCGCCGCCGCCGTCTCCGCCCGGCCGGGCTTCCGGCTGGTCGGCCTGATGTCGTACGAGGCGCAGATCGCCGGGCTCGGCGACGCCCCGCCCGGCCAGGCCGTGCTCGGCACCGCGATCCGGGTCGCCCAGCGCGGGTCGTACCGGGAACTGCTGGCCCGGCGCGCGGCGGCGGTCGCCGCGGTACGCGAGCACGCCGACCTGGAGTTCGTCAACGGCGGCGGCACCGGCAGCGTGGCCGCCACCAGCGCCGATCCCGCGGTCACCGAGGTCACCGCGGGGTCGGGCCTGTACGGGCCGACGCTCTTCGACGCTTACCGTGCCTGGCGCCCCGCCCCCGCGGCGTTCTTCGCCTGCGCGGTGGTGCGCCGGCCGGCACCCGGGCTGGCCACCGTGCTGGGTGGCGGCTGGATCGCCTCCGGCCCGGCGGCCGACAGCCGGCTCCCCCGGCCGTGGCTACCGGCGGGCCTGAAGCTGCTCGGGGCCGAGGGCGCGGGCGAGGTGCAGACCCCGCTCGCCGGCGCGGCGGCGACCGCCCTGCGGGTCGGCGACCGGGTCTGGTTCCGGCACGCCAAGGCCGGCGAGCTGTGCGAGCGCGTCAACGAGGTGCACCTGGTCGACGGGGACGCGGTGGTCGCGACCGTGCCGACCTACCGCGGCGAGGGCCACGCGTTCCTCTGACATGGTGACGGCGGGGCCCCGGCGCACCTCGGGAACCCGCCGCTCGTCGTCCTGCCCGGTCGCCCCCGGGCGTCGCACCTTGCCCGTCGCCGCCCGCACCAGGCTGGCGACGCCACCGCTCAGCCCGGCCGGGCGGCCTCAATCCGGTCGTCGACCTGCCGGTGCAGGTACTCCCGGATCAGCGCCTTCGCCTCCACCAGCACCCGGCCGTCGCCCTCCGGCTTGCGCCGGAACGCCAGCTTGATCAGGGCGTCCGCCGCCTCCACGGCGATCTCCAGATGGAACCTGAGGTCGGGTACGCCGGCCAGCCCGAAACGCTCGGTGAGCACCCGGGCCAACTGGTCGGCGATCACGCCGTTGTTGTCCCGCTGCTCATCGAGCAGGTGCAGGTCGACCACGTCGCCGAAGTGCAGGGTACGGAATCCCGGGACGGTGCGGTGCATCGAGATGTACTCGTCGATCGCCGCGTCGACGCCGTCCCACCAGTGGGTCAGGTCGTCGGAGGCGAACCGCTCGTCGAGCCGCTGGAGGTAGGACTCCATCGTGCGCAGGGTCAACGCCTGCACGATCGCCCGCTTGTCCGGAAAGAACTGGTAGACCGACCCGATCGCCACCTCGGCGCGCTCGGCGAGCAGAGTCGTGGTCAGCCCCTCGTACCCCACCTCGTCGACGAGCTCGGCGCAGGCGTCCAGCATTCGCTGGACCCGCGCGACACTTCGACCCTGCACCGGTACCCGACGCAGCGGCCCGGTCGTGGCGGCTGGTGTGGACACTCGGCGCCACCCCCCTTCGACGGATGAACATATCTGCACGTCACGGGACCGTGACTACCGGTACAACGAGCGGACACCGATTGCGGTATTTACCAGGCACAACGTTCCTGATATGAAGGCAGTTCATATTCATGTCGAGGAGCGTGCATGTCCGGTACGCCAGCAGTCTGGTCCAACTGGGCCGGTAATCAGCGCAGCACCGCCGCGCTCGTGGTCCGGCCCCGGACCATTGAGGAGGTCGCCGCGGCGGTCCGCGCCGCCACCGACGCCGGTCAGACGACCCGGGCGGCGGGCAGCGGGCACTCGTTCACCGGCGCGGCCCTCACCGACGGGCACCGGATCGACCTGACCGATCTGGACACCGACGTCCAGGTCGACACCGCCCGCCGACTGGTCACCGTACCGGCCGGGATGACCCTGCACGCCCTCAACGAACTGCTCGCCACGCACGGACTGGCCCTACCCAACCTGGGCGACATCGACGCGCAGACGGTGGCCGGCGCGCTCTCCACCGGCACCCACGGAACCGGCGGGAAGCTCGGCTGCCTGTCCACCTTCGTGGTGGGGCTGACCCTGGTGACCGGCACCGGCGAGGTGCTGCGCTGCTCCGCCGACGAGCACCGGGACGTGTTCGCGGCCGCCCGGGTCGGGCTCGGCGCGGTCGGGGTGCTGGTCGAGCTGACCCTGCGCTGCGTCGACGCCTTCGTGCTCCGCGCGCACGAGCGCCCGGCCGCCCTCGCCGAGGTGCTCGGCGACCTGCCCGGGCTGGTCGAGCAGCACGACCACGTCGAGTTCTACTGGTTCCCGTACACCGCGCGGGTCCAGGTCAAGACCAACGACCGGGTACCCGACGACGACCGGCCGCTGCCCGGCTGGCGCGGCTGGCTGGACGACGACTTCCTGGCCAACACGGTCTTCGCGGGGGCCTGCCGGCTCGGCCGCGCCGTGCCCGCGCTCGTCCCGGGGATCAGCGCCGTCTCCGCCCGGGCGCTCACCGAACGCACCTACACCGGCCGCTCCGACCGGGTGTTCTGCACCCCGCGCCGGGTCCGCTTCGTGGAGATGGAGTACGGCCTCCCCCGCGCCGCCCTGCCCACCGCCCTCGACGAGCTGCGCCGGATCGTCGACGGCCTGCCGTTCAAGGTGCAGTTCCCGGTCGAGGTGCGGTTCACCGCCGCCGACGACATCTGGCTCTCCCACGGGTACGGCCGGGACTCCGCGTACATCGCCATCCACCAGTACGTCGGCGCCCCCTACGAGCCGTACTTCCGGGCCTTCGAGGAGGTGGCGGCGGACCTGGGCGGCCGGCCGCACTGGGGCAAGCTGCACTACCGGGACGCGGCCTCGCTCGCGCCCGCGTACCCGAAGTTCGGCGACTTCCTGGCGGTCCGCGACCGCCTCGACCCGCACCGGGCCTTCGCCAACCCCTACCTCGACCGGGTGCTCGGCGCCTGACCCCGCTACTCCTTTGAGGTGTTGGCCTTGCTCGGGGCCGCCTTCTTGGCGGGGGCCTTTTTCGCCGTTGTGGCCTTCGCGGTCGTCGTCTTCCTGGCGGTCGTGGACTTGGCGGCGGCCGTCTTCTTGGCCGGGGCGGCCTTCTTCGCCGCCTTCTTCTTCGGCGCCGGCCCCTTCGCCCGCTTCTCGGCGAGCATCTCGGAGGCCTCCTCCAGGGTCAGCGCCTCCGAGGTCTGCCCGCGCCGCAGCGACGCGTTCGTCTCGCCGTCGGTGACGTACGGGCCGAACCGCCCATCCTTGATCACCAGCGGCTTCTCGGTGAGCGGATCGGCGCCCATCTCCCGCAGCGGCGGCGCGGCGGCACGGCGCTGGCGGGTCTTCGGGGCGGCCAGCAGCGCGAGCGCCTCGTCCAGCGTGACGCTGAACATCTTGTCTTCCGAGTCCAGCGAGCGGAACTCGTCACCGCGCTTGACGTACGGCCCGTAGCGGCCGTTGTTGGCGAAGACCTCGTTGCCGTCGGGGCCGGTGCCGATCAGCCGAGGCAGGCTGAGCAGCTGGAGCGCCTGGTCGAAGGTGAGGGTGTCCGGCGACTGCGACCGCAGCAGGGAGGACTTGCGCTCGCCACTGGCCACGTACGGGCCGAACCGGCCGGACTTGAGCACGATCGGCTCGCCGGTCGCCGGGTCGTCGCCGAGCTTGCGCTCGCCCCCGCCGCCGAGGAACAGCTCGTGCACCTTCTCCGGGGTCAGCTCGTCGGGTGCGAGGCCCTCGGGGACCGGCGCCCGGTCGCCCTGGCCGCCGCCCTCCTCGCCCTCACCGGCGGGCGCGGGCTGCTCGCCCGGCAGCGCCCGTTGCAGGTACGGCCCGTACCGGCCGACCCGGACCACGACCTCGCGCCCCTCCTCATCGGTGAAGAGCGGGATCGAGTTGACGCTGCGCGCGTCGATGTCGCTGAGGTTCTCGGTGACCAGCTTCTTCAGGCCGCCGGCATGGGCGATCGCCTGGTCGCCGGTGCCGTTGGCGCTGCCGAAGTAGAACGAGGTGAGGAAGTCGACCGCGGCGTGGTCCCCGCCGGCGATCTCGTCCAGCTCGTTCTCCATGCTGGCGGTGAAGTCGTAGTCGATCAGGCGCGGGTAGTGCCGCTCCATCAGCCCGATCACCGCGAACGCCAGGAACGACGGGATCATCGCCTGGCCGCGCTTGGACACGTAACCGCGGTCCTGGATGGTCTGCATGATCGACGCGTACGTCGACGGGCGGCCGATGCCCAACTCTTCGAGGGCCTTGACCAGCGACGCCTCGGTGTAGCGGGCGGGCGGCTGGGTGTGGTGGCCCTGCGCGGCCAGTTCCTCGGCGGTCAGCGGCTGGTCCTTGACCAGGGTGGGCAGCCGCCGCTCGGCGTCCTCCGCCTCGGCGTTCTCGTCGTCGCTCGACTCGACGTACGCGCGCAGGAAGCCCGGGTCGGTGATGGTCTTGCCGGTGGCGCCGAAGTCGGCCTCCTCCTGGGCGGAGGAGAGCGCCCGGATGCGCACCGAGACGCTGGAGCCGACCGCGTCGGTCATCTGCGAGGCGATGGTGCGCCGCCAGATCAGCTCGTAGAGCTTGAACTCCTCGGCGGACAGCTCCTTGGCCACCTCACCCGGGGTGCGGAAGTTGTCCCCCGCCGGGCGGATCGCCTCGTGCGCCTCCTGCGCGTTCTTCACCTTGCCGGTGTAGCGGCGCGGCTCCGGCGGCACGCTGCGCTCGCCGTACAGCTCGACGATCTGCCGGCGGGCCGCCGCGATGGCGGTCTCCGACAGGTTCACCGAGTCGGTACGCATGTAGGTGATGTATCCGTTCTCGTACAGCCGCTGCGCGGTGCGCATCGTCTGCTGGGACGAGAACCGCAGCTTGCGGGCCGCCTCCTGCTGCAGGGTGGAGGTGATGAACGGCGCGTACGGGCGGCGCCGGTAGGGCTTCTCCTCGACCCGGGTGACGGTGAACGGCCGCCCCTCCAGGCGGGCGGCGAGCCCGCGGGCCCCGCTCTCGTCCAGGTGGACCACGCCCGCGCCGGCCTTCACCCGACCGGTGGTCGGCTCGAAGTCCTTGCCGGTGGCGATCCGGTCGCCGTTCAGCGCGATCAGGGTGGCGTTGAAGCTGCGCGGCCCCTCGCCGGGCTTCGCCACCCCCAGGGTGGCCAGGATGTCCCAGTACTCGGCGGTGCGGAAGGCCATCCGCTGCCGCTCCCGCTCGACCACGATCCGGGTCGCCACGGACTGCACCCGGCCCGCCGAGAGCTTCGGCATGACCTTCTTCCACAGCACCGGGGAGACCTCGTAGCCGTACAGCCGGTCGAGGATACGCCGGGCCTCCTGCGCGTCGACCAGGTCCCGGTCGATCTCGCGCGGGTTGGCCACCGCCGCCTGGATGGCCGGCTTGGTGATCTCGTGGAAGACCATCCGCCTGACCGGCACCTTCGGCTTGAGCGTCTCCACCAGGTGCCAGGCGATCGCCTCGCCCTCGCGGTCCTCGTCCGTCGCCAGGAAGATCTCGTCGACCTCCTTGGCCAGCTTGGTCAGCTTGCTGATCTGCTGCTTACGGTCCGCGGAGACCACGTAGAGGGCGTGGAAGCCGTTGTCGACGTCCACCCCGAGCCGCGCCCACGACTCGCCCTTGTACCTGGCCGGCACGTCGGCCGCATTGCGGGGCAGATCCCGGACGTGGCCGAAGCTGGCCTCCACGACGTACCCCGGGCCGAGGTAGCCCGAGATCGTCTTGGCCTTCGCCGGTGACTCGACGATGACCAGACGGGTGGTTCCAGCGTTGCTCGGCACGTCTCTCTCCGACCTCACTCCTACGCCAATGCCCGCTTCGGGCCGTGTTGCACCAGCCGGGCCACCAGCGGTCCGGATGTCCAACGTAACGCGCCGCCCGCGTTCCGGGTTTCGTGGGCGGCAAACGATCAGTTTCGGCGACCACCGGCCGGCTCGCGGGGCGACACCCGCCGGACGGCGCCACCGTACACCGTGGGTAGGGCAGCCAGCGGGTCACTGTGACGATCACACACCCACGGCCCAGCGCCCCCGGTCCGTTTTCCTCCGGAAACCACCGCCCGGGGTGTCCGAGATCGGACAGCCGCTGGGATTGCGCCCCGCCCAGGTCAGCCGGCGGTGCCCGGCCAGTCGGCGGCGGGGGCGGCGGGCGGGCGGTCGCCCACCAGCTCCGCCAGCCGGGCCAGCCGCCGCCGGCCGCCGATGCGGTACGCCGGCCCGCCCTCGGCCGGCTCCACGAACGCCCCCGGCAGCCCCACCGTGGCCAACGCCACCCGTACCGGCGGCCAGCAGTCCTCATCGCCGGCCCCGAGCCGGAGCAGGAAGCCGGCCGGGTCGGCCGCCCCGGCGGCGGCGGCCCAGAGCCGCAGCCGCCGCCCGTTCAGGTGGAAGCCGGCAGGGGGGCGCTTCGCCGCGCCGCGCAGCCAGGCCCGGGCCAGCGGGGCCAGCGTGGTCGCGTACGCGGTGCGGACCAGGTGCCGCCCGTCCTCGGTCGGCTCCCAGCTCGCCGGGACTCCCCGGGCGGCCAGCTCGGCCACCAGCACGTGCACCCGCCAGGCGGCGTCCACCACCACCGAGATCCGGGCCGTGCCGCCCATCCGCACCACCTCCCCGGGCCCGGCCAGCAGGCCGGCCAGGTCCGCCAACGACGGGTCGGCCGCCTCGGTGGAGAACAGCGAGGGCTGGCGGGCCGGATGCTGGGGAGGGGGCGTCAGCGACACTCCGGGACCTCGTCGAAGGCCTCTTTGAGCTCGGGTGAATTGAGCCGGCTGGTGTCCAGCGCGCTCGCGTCGTACTCCTTGTTGAGGGTGTCCACCGCGGCCCGCACCCCGTCGTAGAAGGGGCCGGCCTGGGCGGTGTCCAGCCCGTCGATGGTGTCCCGGGCCCGGCCGTACGCGTCCCGCACCTTGCTCAGCGAGGCGCGGAACCCGGCGGAGATCTCGGCGCCGCGGTCGGTCTCCGGCACGCCCGCCTCCTCGATCCTGCGCCGGGCGGTCTCGCTGGCCTGCTCGGCGCCGGCGAAGAGCCGGACCAGGTTCTCCTTGGCCTGCGCCGGGGTGGTCTGCGCGGTCATCTGCTGCTGGGTGCTGCTGGTCAGCTTGTTGATCTCGGCGCGCCAGGGGGTGAGCGCCTGGCAGACCGACGCGGCCCAGGCCCGGGGGCTGGGGCCGCCGCAGCCGGCGACGACGAGCACGAGCGTGGTCAGGACCACCGTGAGCTTTCCGGCGGTTGCCGCCCCGCGCGTACGCATGCGAAGCAGCGTACGGCCTCCCGGTCGACTTGCCACCGGTCAGGTTTCGTGCATGGGACCGCTGGAGGGCACGGTTCCCGGCCGGCGCGGCGCCGGCCGGGAACCGTGATCTCGCCGGTCAGGCGTTGACCGGTTCGGCCTGCTCCTCGGGGCTGCCCGCGCCGGTGTCGTCGCCGCTGCCGGAGTCGGCCATCGCGACGCCCTTGCGCTTGCTGAACACCACGGCCGCCACGATGACCAGTGCGGCCACCACGGCGATCGCGATCCGCAGGGTCGGGTTCTTGTCGTTGCCCACGCTCCAGGCCACCACGGCCGGCGCGATCAGCAGCGAGACCAGGTTCATCACCTTGATCAGCGGGTTGATCGCCGGGCCGGCGGTGTCCTTGAACGGGTCGCCGACGGTGTCGCCGATGACGGTCGCGGCGTGCGAGTCGGAGCCCTTGCCGCCGAACGCGCCGTCCTCGACCAGCTTCTTGGCGTTGTCCCAGGCGCCGCCGGAGTTGGCCAGGAAGACCGCCATCAGGGTGCCCGCCCCGATCGCGCCGGCCAGGTACGACGCCAGCGCGCCGGGGCCGAGGCCGAAGCCGACCGCGATCGGCGCCATGATCGCCAGCAGGCCGGGGGTCATCAGCTCGCGCTGCGCGTCCCGGGTGCAGATGTCGACGACCTTGCCGTACTCGGGGCGCTGGGTGCGGTCCATGATCCCGGGCAGCTCGCGGAACTGCCGGCGTACCTCCATCACCACGGCGCCGGCCGAGCGGGAGACCGCGTTGATGGCCAGGCCGGAGAAGAGGAAGACCACCGCCGCGCCGACGATCAGGCCGACCAGGTTGCGCGGGTTGGCCACGTTGAGCGCGTTGAGGATCTCGCCGCCGACGTCGCCCACGCCCGCGTCCTGGTACGAGGAGCGCAGCGTGTCGGTGTAGGAGCCGAACAGCGCGGTCGCGGCCAGCACCGCGGTCGCGATCGCGATGCCCTTGGTGATCGCCTTGGTGGTGTTGCCGACGGCGTCCAGCTCGGTCAGCGTCCGCGCGCCGTGCTCGTCGATGTCGCCGGACATCTCCGCGACGCCCTGGGCGTTGTCGGAGATCGGGCCGAAGGTGTCCATCGCGACGATGACGCCGACGGTGGTCAGCAGGCCGGTGCCGGCCAGCGCGACCGCGAACAGCGAGAGGGTGATGGAGCTGCCGCCCAGCAGGAACGCGCCGAAGACGCCGGCGCCGATCAGCAGCGCCGAGTAGACCGCCGACTCCAGGCCGACGCTGATGCCGGCGAGGATGACGGTGGCCGGGCCGGTCTGCGAACTCTTGCCGATGTCCTGCACCGGGCGCCGGTTGGTCTCGGTGAAGTATCCGGTCAGCGCCTGGATCGCGGCGGCCAGCACGATGCCGATCAGCACCGCGCCGATCGCCACCACCCGTGGGTTGCCGGTCGCGTCGGTGAGCCCGCTGTCGAACTCGCCGAAGGTCGCCGGCAGGTACTGGATCGCGGCGAGCGACACCAGCACCGCGGAGATCAGCGCCGAGATGTAGAAGGCCCGGTTGATGGCCGACAGGCCGTTGCGGTCGGAGGCGCGCAGCCGGGTGATGAAGACGCCGATGATCGCGATGACCGCACCGATGCCGGAGACGATCAGCGGGAAGACCAGGCCGTCCTCGCCGAACGCGGCGCGGCCCAGGATCAGCGCGGCGACCAGGGTGACCGCGTACGACTCGAAGAGGTCGGCGGCCATGCCGGCGCAGTCGCCGACGTTGTCACCCACGTTGTCGGCGATGGTGGCGGCGTTGCGCGGGTCGTCCTCGGGGATGCCCTGCTCGACCTTGCCGACCAGGTCGGCTCCGACGTCGGCGGCCTTGGTGAAGATGCCGCCGCCGACCCGCATGAACATGGCGAGCAGCGCGGCGCCGAAGCCGAAGCCCTCCAGCACGGTCGGGGCGTCGCCCTTGAAGATCAGGACGACCAGCGCCGCACCGAACAGGCCGAGGCCCACGGTGAGGAAGCCGACCACGCCACCGGTCCGGAAGGCGATCTTCATGGCGCCCTCGCGCCCGCCTTCGCGCTCCCGGGCCGCCGCGGCGACCCGCAGGTTGGCGCGGGTGGCCAGCCACATGCCGGCGCCGCCGATGAACGCGCTGAACAGCGCGCCCACGACGAAGAACGCCGACCGGCCGATCTTCACCAGGGTCTGGTTGCCGTCGGTGTCGTGCACCGGCAGCAGGAACAGCAGCACGACGGCGATCACCACGAAGATCGCCAGGGTACGGAACTGCCGCAGCAGGTACGCGGACGCGCCCTCCTGCACCGCCCCGGAGATCTCCTGCATGTTGGTGGTGCCCGTACCGGCTGCCAGCACCGCCCTGGTCAAGGCGGCGGCGAAGACGAGCGCCACCAGCGCGATGACCGCGGCGATGACGACGTACGTCATGTTGGCTCCGGTAAGGGACAGCGCGCCGCCGTCGGCGGCCAAGGTCCCGGACATCTATGTCCTCCTGTACCGAACACTCGCGCCAGCCGTGGAGACGCACGGGCCGGCGCCTGGATGCGAACTCGCAAGCGCGCGCCAACCCACCCCGGCGGACCAGCGATGAACACCCGTTCCCGCTGGCTGCGGGTCAGGCCACTTGCTGATAACCCGCGTACTGTAGCCCTCTGACGTGTTGAGGGTCACACCGAGGGCCCACCGTGCCTCGATGATCTTCGTCGCTGTGCTATGCGAAGATATCTGATATATAGAGCGACCGACACGACCAGGCCGCGCTCCCCGAAGGAAAGCGCGGCCTGTGTTGACGCCTGTCAGGTCAGCGGCGGACGGGCCACACCATCCGAACCTCGGTACCGACGCCCTCCTCGACCGGGCGCACCTGAAGGTCCTCGACGAAGCCCGCGAGCAGGGCGAAGCCGACACCGGTGGTCAGCGCGTCCTCGCTGAGCGACTCCTTGGCCAACTCGTCCGGGGGCAGCGCGGCGAGCCCGATGCCCGCCTCGATCGGGGCCCGGTCCACCACCCGCACCGTGTACGCCCCCGTGTCGGACATCTCCACGCACACCGGGTCGGTCAGCCCGTACTGCCGGTGCAGCGCCACCGCCCGGGTGCACGCCTCACCGATCGCCAGCCGCACCTCGTCGAGCAGGTCCTCGCGAACCCCGGCCCGACGGGCCACCGCCACGCCGACCAGGCGCGCGGTACGCACGTGCACCGGCGCCGGAGAGAAGGAAAGCTTGACGGTCGCCATCAGGCGCCGGCACCGGTCGGGTCGGCGCTGATCGCCGCGTCGACCGTGGGGTGCAGCGGGAAGACCTGGTCCAGCGCGGTGATCCGGAAAATCTTGAGCAACGGCTCCTTGTCGCAGACCAGGGCGAAGGAACCGCCGGCCGAGCGGAGCCGCTTCAGGGCACCGACCAGCACACCGAGACCGGTCGAGTCGAGGAAGTCCACCCGGCCCAGGTCGACCACAACGCGGCGGGCACCGCCGTCGATCAGTTCGAGGAGCCGTTCCCGCAGACGCGGCGCGGTGTAGACGTCCACCTCACCGCCGACCTCGAGCACCGTGTGCTCCCCCACGGTGCGGGTCGCCAGCGACAGCTCCATCGGTCCCTCCTCGGTAAGCTCTCCTGGGCATCTAACCATCCCCACGCGCGACCCCTGCGGGTCACCGGCCGAGGCTTCCCCATACCCACACCCCCGGGTTCCCAATTCCGAACACCAGTGCGAGAGTGCAGGACGTGACCTCCGACAGCTTCAGCTCGGCGCGTCAGCA
>NZ_JBJZOG010000106.1:0-20219 GCF_047200535.1 Micromonospora mangrovicola
CCCCCCCCCCCCCCCCCCCCTTCCGGGTCAGGGCCTCAGAGCCCCAGCTCGGCCTCGAAGTTGCCGGCCTCCAGCCGCTCCTTCACCGCGACGAGGAAGCGGGCCGCGTCCGCGCCGTCGATCAGCCGGTGGTCGTACGACATGGCCAGGTAGACCATCGAGCGGACCGCGACGACCTCGCCCAGCTCCGGGTCGTTGACCACGACCGGACGCTTCACCACGGCGCCCGTGCCGAGCATCGCCGACTGCGGCGACGGCACGATCGGGGTGTCGAACAGGGCACCCCGGCTGCCCGTGTTGGTCAGCGTGAAGGTCGCGCCGGCGATCTCGTCGGGGCTGATCTTGTTGGTCCGGGTGCGCTCGGCCAGGTCGGCGACCCGCTTGGCGATGCCGCCCAGGTTGAGGTCGCCGGCGTTGTGGATGACCGGCACCACCAGGCCCCGCTCGGTGTCCACGGCGATGCCGAGGTGCTCCGCGTCCGGGTAGGTGACCGTACCGGCGTCCAGGTCCATCCGGGCGTTGACGATCGGGTAGGTCTGCAGGGCCTCGATGGCGGCCAGGGCGAAGAACGGCAGGAAGGACAGCTTCACGCCGTGCCGCTGCTGGAAGGAGTCCTTGGCCTGGGCCCGCAGCTTGGCGACCTTGGTGACGTCCACCTCGATCACCGTGGTGAGCTGCGCCATCTCGTGCAGCGACTGCTGCATCCGCTTGGCGATGGCCGCGCGGATCCGCGGCAGCTTCTCGGTGCTGCCCCGCTTCGCGCTCGGCTGCGGCTTCGCGGCCGGCTTGGCCGGAGCCGCCGCCGGAGCCGCCGCGGCGGCCGGCTGCGCGGCCGGCGCGGCCTGGGCGGCCTTCGCCTTCTCGGCCGCCTCCAGGACGTCCTGCTTGCGGATCCGCCCACCGACGCCGGTGCCGTTGACCGAGGAGAGGTTCACACCGTGCTCGGCGGCCAGCTTGCGCACCAGCGGGGTCACGTACCCGGCAGCCTCCTCGCCGGCCTGCGCGGCCGGGCGCTGCGGCGTGGGGGTCGGCGCGGCTGGCTGTGCGGCCTGCTCGACCTTGACCGGCTCGGCGGCCCGCTCCGTCTCGGCCGCCGGCTCGTTGTACGCCGCGCCGGGGGTCGGCTCCTCGACCTTGGGCTCCGGCTTCGGCTTCGCCTCGGCCTTGGGCTCGGGCTTCGGCTCCGCCTTCGGCTGGGCCGGGGCGGCGCCGGCCGCGCCGACGATCGCCAGCACGCCGCCGACCTCGGCGGTCTCGTCCTCGGCGACCTTGATCTCCAGCAGCGTGCCGGCGACCGGCGACGGGATCTCGGTGTCGACCTTGTCGGTGGAGACCTCCAGGAGCGGCTCGTCCACCTCGACGGTCTCGCCGACCTGCTTGAGCCAGCGGGTGACCGTACCCTCGGTGACGCTCTCGCCCAGGGCCGGCATCGTGACCGGGGTGCCCTCGCCCGACGGCGCGGCGGCCGGGGCCGGCTCCTCGACGGCCGGCTGCTCCGCCTCGACCTCGGGCTCGGCAGCGGCCTGCTCGGCCTGCTCCGCCGGGGCCTCCTGCTGCGGGGCGGCCCCACCGGCCTCCTCGCCCTCACCGGCGATGACCGCCAGCTCGCTGCCGACCTCGGCGGTCTCGTCCTCGCCGACCACGATCCGGCTCAGCACGCCCGCCGCGGGCGACGGGATCTCGGTGTCCACCTTGTCGGTCGACACCTCAAGCAGCGGCTCGTCGACCTCGACGGTGTCGCCCTCCTGCTTGAGCCAGCGCGTGACGGTGCCCTCGGTGACGCTCTCGCCGAGCCGGGGCATGGTGACCGATACCGGCATGTTCTCCAGACTCCTTCATTCCCCTGGTGGGATCATCGCCCGTCGCCGGACGCCGCGGTTGTCGTGTCAGGCGTGCGCGTGCAGCGGCTTGCCGGCGAGGGCCAGGTGCGCCTCGCCCAGGGCCTCGTTCTGCGTCGGGTGGGCGTGCACGAGCTGCGCCACCTCGGCCGGGTACGCCTCCCAGTTGTAGATGAGCTGCGCCTCGCCGATCAGCTCGCCGACCCGGGCGCCGACCATGTGCACGCCGACCACCGGGCCGTCCTCGACCCGGACCAGCTTCACGTGGCCGGCGGTCTTGAGGATCTGGCTCTTGCCGTTGCCACCCAGGTTGTAGTTGTAGGTCTTGATCTTGTCGGCGCCGTACTGCTCCTTGGCCTTCGCCTCGGTCAGCCCGACCGACGCCAGCTCCGGGTCGCAGTACGTGACCCGCGGGATGCCGGCCTCGTCGATCACGGCCGGGTTCTGGCCGGCGATCTCCTCGGCCACGAAGATGCCCTGCTGGAAGCCGCGGTGCGCGAGCTGCAGGCCGGGCACGATGTCGCCGACCGCGTAGACGTTCGGCACGCTGGTGCGCAGCCGCTCGTCGGTCAGCACGAAGCCGCGGTCCATCTTGACGCCCTGCTCCTCGTAGCCGAGGTTGGCGGTGTTCGGGCCCCGGCCGACGGCGACCAGCAGCAGCTCGGCCTCGACGGTCTCGCCGCCCTGGATGGTCAGCTTGACGCCGCTGTCGGTCTTCTCGACCTTCTCGAACGGCTTGCCGACCTTGAAGTTGATCTTCCGCTTGCGGAAGGCCCGCTCCAGCGCCTTCGACGACTCCTCGTCCTCGGCGGCGACCAGGCGGGGCAGCGCCTCGACGATGGTCACGTCCACGCCGAAGGACTTCCACACGCTGGCGAACTCGACGCCGATCACGCCGCCGCCGAGCACGATCGCCGACGACGGGACCCGGTCCATCACCAGCGCGTGGTCGCTGGTGATGATCCGCTCGCCGTCGATCTCCAGGCCGGGCAGGCTCTTCGCGTACGAGCCGGAGGCCAGGATGACGTTGCGGCCGGTGTAGCGCCTGCCGTCCACCTCGACTACGTTCTTGCCGACCAGCTTGCCGGCGCCGGCCACGAAGGTGATGTTCTTGGCGCTGCCCACCAGGCCCTGAAGGCCCTTGTAGAGCCGGGCGATCACGCCGTCCTTGTACGAGTTGACCGCGGCCATGTCGATGCCGACCAGTTCGGCCTTGACGCCGAACTGCTCCGACTCGCGGGTCTGGTCGGCGATCTCGGCGGCGTGCAGCAGGGCCTTGGTCGGGATGCAGCCGTTGTGCAGGCAGGTGCCCCCGAGCTTGCCCTTCTCGACGAGCGCGACGGAGAGGTTCAGCTGGGCGGCACGCAGCGCCGCCGCGTAGCCGCCGCTACCACCTCCGAGGATGACGATGTCGAAGGTCGTGTCGTTCGGCTCGCTCACATCCAACTCCCAGGTCGCGTCACTGCATCGGGGGTTACGGCGGAGTAACAGGCACACCCCACCTCGGTCATCTTGTCACCACCGCGGACCGGGCGCGTAGTGAGGTGCCCAACGACACGTCGGTGGCACGTACCCTTGGCATCGTCTTCGATAATGTGCGGGGGAGGAGTGGGTGCGGTGGGGCTGTTCCGACGACGCAAGCGGACCGGCGCGGTGAGCCGCGACCGGGTTGCCGATCGCGCCGATCTGGACCACCTTGAGAACTTCGTCCGCACCCGGCGCGGGGTCGAGGCGTACCTGGAACCCCGGACCACCGTCACCGAGACCACGCTGATGCTGATCGCCGACGACGGCGAGTGGACCCGGCGTCGGGTCGGCGACCCGACGGAGGCCCGCCGCTTCGCCCACAAGCTCGCCATCCCGATCTACGACGTCCGCCTGATGGGCTACCCCCAGCGCATGCGCGACTACAACGAACGCCGCAAGCGCCGCCCCGAACTCTTCTGACCCCCGCCCCGAGGGGCCTGATTCACGGAAAGAGCGGTCATTCCGCGTCGGAAAGCCACTGTTTCCGAGAATCAGCGCGGAAAACTCGGGCGCGGGTGGGGAGATGCGGACGGGGGCGCTCCCCCAAGGGAGCGCCCCCGACGTCGCGTCGGTGCGGGGTCAGCCGTTGGCGGCGACGTCGTCGACGAGGTGGACCAGGGTGCGGACCGGGACGCCGGTGCCGCCCTTGGTCCAGTAGCCGGTCGCCTCGCCCGAGTGGTAGCCGGGGCCGGCGATGTCGATGTGCGCCCACGGCACGCCCTCGGCGACGAACTCGCGCAGGAAGACACCGCCCTGGAGCATGTGCCCGGCCCGGTCCATCACCGCGTTGACCTGCGAGATGTCCGCGACGTCCGAGTCCATGCCCTTGCGCACGTCGTCGGGCAGCGGCATCGGCCAGGCCGGCTCGCCGGTCGCCTCACCGGCGGCCTTCACCCGCTCGCACAGCTCCGGGGAGCCCATCACGCCGGCGATCTTCTTGCCCAGCGCGATCACCTGGCCGCCGGTCAGCGTGGAGGTCTCGAACAGGTAGTCCGCGCCGTCCTCGCAGGCCCGGGCGATGGCGTCGGCCAGGACCATCCGGCCCTCGGCGTCGGTGTTGAGCACCTCCACCTTCTTGCCGCTGTACATGGTGATCACGTCACCCGGCCGGTAGCTGGTGCCCGACGGCATGTTCTCCGCCATCGGCAGGTACCCGGTGACCGCCACGGACGGCTTGAGCGCCGCGACCGCCAGCATGGCCGCGCCGACCGCCGCCGCGCCCGCCATGTCGGACTTCATCTCCCACATGCCCTGGGCCGGCTTGATCGAGATGCCGCCGGTGTCGAAGGTGATGCCCTTGCCGACCAGCGCGACCCGCTTGCCGTTGCCACCGCCCGCCGGGGTGTAGGTGAGCTTGACCAGGCGCGGCGGCGCCTCGGAGCCCTGGCCGACGGCCAGGATGCCGCCGTAACCGCCGGCGCGCAGCGCGGCCTCGTCGAGCACCTCGACGTCGAGCCCGGCCTCCCGGGCGGCCGTGGCCACGGCCTCGGCGAACGCCGGCGGGCGCAGCTCGTTCGGGGCGGTGTTCACCCAGTCCCGGCTGGTCAGCACCGCGCCGGCCACCGCCTGGGCCCGGCTGACCTCCGCCTGGGCGGTCGCGTCCGCGGCGTCCGGGACGCCGACCAGCACCTCGGCCACCGGCTCCCGACGGGTCGGCTGCGGCTTGGTCTTGTAACCGGCGAACCGGTAGCCGCCGAGCAGCGCGCCCTCGGCCACCGCGCGCAGCGCGGCCGGGGCGTCGGCGTCGTCGGGCAGCGGCAGGGCGAGCGCGACCCGCGGCGCGCCGGCCAGCGAGCGGACCGCCGCGCCGGTGGCCCGGCGCAGGATCTCCGGGGCCGGGGCGGCGCCGGTCGGTTCCGGACCGAGGCCGACGGCGGCGACCACGGGCGCGGTGACCGTGCCCAGCGTGGCCAGCTTGATCACCTCACCGGCGGCGCCGGTCGCGCCCAACAGGGCCAGCGTCTCGGTCAGCTTGCCGTCGAACGCGGCGGCGATGCTCTCCGCGCCGCTGGCCAGCAGCAGGGCGGTGGCCGGTGAGCCGGACTCCTGCTCGGCGGTCTGGCTGTGCACGCCGATCACGATCGCGTCGACGGCGAGTTCGGCGGGGTCGGTGTCGACCAGGCTGAGGGTGGTGCGGGGCGATGTCACGAAAGCTACTCCGGGCGGGCCGGGCCGGCCGCGGCGTCGCGTACCGGCGATGAAGGTCTCCGGCGGCAACCTACCCGCCGGACGCGTGGCTGTCCCGCCGATGTGCGTAGGCGGGCTCCCGCCGATGCTAACCACGCGTTCAGGTGGCGGTAAGTTGCCACCCATGACCGAGGTGACCTCCGACGCCGCCGCGACCCGGCTGCGTCGTTCCCCCCTGCACGAGCGGCACACCGCACTCGGCGCCAAGTTCGCCCCGTTCGGGGGTTGGGAGATGCCGCTGGAGTACGCCGGCGGCGGCGTGCTCAAGGAGCACACGGCGGTCCGGGCCGGGGTGGGCGTGTTCGACGTCTCGCACCTGGGCAAGGCCCGGATCACCGGGCCGGGCGCCGCGGACTTCGTCAACGCCTGCCTCAGCAACGACCTCGGCCGGATCGGGCCCGGCAAGGCGCAGTACACGCTCTGCTGCGACGAGGCCACCGGCGGCGTGGTGGACGACATCATCGCCTACCTGCACGCCGACGACCACGTCTTCCTCATCCCGAACGCGGCGAACACCGCGGAGGTCGTCCGCCGCCTGCGCGCGGCCGCGCCGGACGGGGTGACGGTCACCGACGAGCACGAGGCGCACGCCGTCCTCGCCGTGCAGGGGCCGCGCTCGGCGGAGCTGCTCGGCGCGCTGGGCCTGCCCACCGAGCACGACTACATGAGCTTCTCCACCGCCACCCTCGACGGGATGGAGCTGACCGTGTGTCGCACCGGCTACACCGGCGAGCTGGGGTACGAGCTGGTCGTCCCGGCCGCGCACGCGCCCGCCGTCTGGGACGCGCTCTTCGCCGCCGGCGAGGCGTACGAGCTGCGGGCCTGCGGGCTGGCCGCGCGGGACACGCTGCGCACCGAGATGGGCTACCCGCTGCACGGGCAGGATCTCTCGCTGGAGATCACCCCGGTGCAGGGCCGCTCCGGCTGGGCGGTCGGCTGGGACAAGCCGGCCTTCTGGGGCCGGGACGCGCTGCTCGCCGAGAAGTCCGCCGGCCCCCGCCGTACGCTGCGCGGCCTGGTCGCGGTCGACCGGGCCATCCCGCGTCCCGGGATGGCCGTCCACGTCGGCGACCAGCGGGTCGGCACGATCACCAGCGGCACGTTCAGCCCGACGCTGAAGCAGGGCATCGCCCTCGCCCTCGTCGACACCGATCCCAAGCTCGCCGACGGCGACGTCGTCGAGGTCGACATCCGTGGACGCCGCGCCCAGATGCGCCTCCAGCGCCCGCCGTTCGTCCAGCCCTCCGTCCGTTGACGTTCGGGCCGGTCGAGGAGTTCGCGTCGCCGGCAGCCGGCTCCCGACGCGAACTCCTCGACCGCCGCCGAGGTCACGGGGTGGAGGTCACCTCGGTCGGGGCGTAGTGACGCATCTCCTCGATGTCGTTGACGTAGGGGCGGATCTCGCGGAAGAAGGCGGGGAAGTGCGGGCCGCCGCGGAAGCCCCGGAGGTGCTCCTCCGCCGACGTCCAGCGGATCCGCAGCACGTATGCGGCCGGGTCCTCGACGCAGCGGCTCAGCTCGTATCCGAGGCATTCGGGCGCGGCGTCCAGCGCCCGCGCCGCCCGGGCGTACGCCGGGACGAACTCCGTCTGCCGTTCCGCCGGGACGCGGTACCTGATGTACTCGACGATCATGCCCACCAGCCCACACCGGGACCGGTGCGTGAACAAGTACGCACTTTCCGGTAAGTAGGGGGGACCGCGTGGCCAAGCGCTACCACTGTGCCGTGGAGGTGGCCGTCGACGTGATCGGCGGCCGCTGGCGGCCGGTGATTCTCGCCCACCTCAAGGAGGGCGTGCACCGCTACGGCGAGCTGCGCCGCCGGCTGCCGGAGGTCAGCGAGAAGATGCTCGTCCAGCGGCTGCGGGAACTCGAGGCGGAGGGGCTGGTCGCCCGGCACGACCTGGGCAGCCCGCAGGCCCCGCACGTCGAGTACCACCTCACCGCGGAGGGCCGCACCCTCGTCCCGGTGCTGGAGGCCCTGCACGCCTGGGGCCTGGCCCGGGCCGCCCGGACCGGCACCCCGATCGAGCCCTGAGCCGGGTCAGTCGGCGGTGGGGGGTTCGCCGGCGTCCAGCACGGCCTGGGTCCAGCCGCCCTCGATGACGCCGGTGCCGTCGAGGACGGCCCAGTCGACGACGTCCGTGGCCTCCACCACCACCGGTGCCCCGATGCGCACCGTCGGGTCGGTGGCGGCGTCGCTGGCACTCGCGCCGACGATCCGCTCCGGGCTCTCCCACGAGGTCACCCCGGCCCAGACGAACTCGGGACCGTCGTCGCCGGGCAGGCCGTACTTGACCACGAGCTGGGTCTCGGCGGGGAGCCGCCCGGTGAGGAAGCGGGCCCGGATGTCGCCCAGCCCTTCCCGGGCGGTGGCGATCGCCCGGCTCATCGCGTCGCCCGGTCGGGCGTACCGGACGTCCGGCTGGATGCCGTTGAACAGGGTCGCGCAGGCCGCGGCGAAGTAGCGGCCGGGCGGCCCCGGGTGCCCGGGCGGCGGGCGCAGGGTGAGGAACGAGTCGGCGTCCGGGTCGGTCGCCGGGTCCAGCTCCAGCGCCAGCAGCACCGGTGCCGTCGCGCCGTGCTGCTCCGGGTTCCCGTACGCCACCGCGATGTCGTGCCCGGTCACCGTGGCCAGCACCGGCAGCTGCACGAACGCCGGCACCTCCTCGCCGGCCAGCCCCTCGGTCCACTCCCGCAGCAGCCGCCGCGCGGCGCCGGTCATCACCGCGCCCCAGGCCCGGGTGAGGTGGTCCGGCACGCCCTGGGCCTGCAGCTCCAGCAACCCGAACCGGCGCAGCCCCTTGGTGGTGAACCAGAGCCCGTCGGCGTCCGACGAGTACGGCACCAGCACCCAGTCGACCAGCCGGATCCGGCCCTGCTCGTCGGGGAGCGAACGCAGCGCCGCCGCCGGGTCAAGGAACTGGAGACCGAAGACGTCCACCACGTCCCCGTCCACCGTCTCGGCGACCGCCGCGGCCACCGCCCGGGCCGCCCACTCGTGCGCCGGCGGCCAGCCCGGCCGGTACTCGGCCTGCACCACCACCAGGTGGGTGGCGGCGGCCAGCCGGGCCAGCTGCTCCTCGGTGGCCCCGAACGCGGTGAGCAGGTCCGGCGGCAGCTCGGGGAACTCGCTGATCGGCCGGGTGTCGACGCTCATCAGCGGGCTGTCCAGCATCTGCCTGGCCAGCCCGTACACCGGCTCGGCGAGCCGCCCGGCGAGGGCCTGCACCGCGGTCTTCGGGCTCACCTTCGGCAGCCCGGTGATGGGCACCAGGTAGGTCGCGTCCAGCGACTCCGGGACCGGTACGGGTAGGAAGTCGTCCGTGATGAGCATGCCGTCCCCCTCGACACCGCCGGTGCTGTCGCCTGAGAACGCTACCCGCCCGGACGGGGGAGCCTCAGCCGGACAGCACCAGTCCCAGGTAGGACAGCGTGGTGACGATCTCAACGGTGGCACCCAGCACGTCCCCGGTGATCCCGTCGAGCCGGCGTACCACGTGCCGCAGGAGCCCCGCCGCGACGGCGAGCGCGGCGACCACGGCGAGCGGCCCCTGCCACGGCCGGCCCGGCACCGCCGGCACGGCCAGCAGCGCCACGGCGGCCGTGCCGACGACCAGCGCGACCGGGCCGACCGTGCCGGCCACCAGCGCGCCCAGCCCTTCCGGGCGGGCCGCCGGCACGCCGCGCCGGCAGGCCAGCGCGACGCCCAGCCGGCCGGCCGCCGTCGCGGCGACCACCGCCGCGACCGCCGCCGGCCCGGACCGCCCGGTCAGCTCCGCGAGCACCGCGGCCTGGAGCAGGAGTACGACCACCAGGGCCACCACGCCGAACGGCCCGACGTCCGGCTTCTTCATGATCTCCAGCGCGGCCGCCCCGCGCCGGTACGACCCCAGCGCGTCCACGGTGTCGGCCAGCCCGTCCAGGTGCAGCCCCCGGGTCAGCAGTGCGCCCACCCCGACGGTGACCGCGGCCGCGACCAGCGGGGGAGCGAGCGCGGCGCTGAGCAGCAGCGTCGCCGCGAGCACCGCACCGAGCAGCGCCCCGACCGCCGGGGCGAGGGCCATCGCGGCACCGGCCGCGTCCCGGTCGATCCGGCCGGCGCGCACCGGCAGCGTGGTGAAGGTGGTGAGCGCCAGCCGGAGGCCGGCGGCGAGGCGCGGGTCAGTCGGCACGTCGGCCGGGGGAAACCGGCTCGTCCGGGCCGGTGGTGGCGGGCCCCGGGCCGGCCGGCTCCGGCTCGGCGAACTCCGGCTCCTGCCTCGGCTCCGGCTCGGTGCTGGTCGGCCCGGGGCCGGCCGGCTCGGGCTCGACGAAGTCCTCGTCGTCCTCGCCGCTGTCGCTCAGCGACGGGTGCACCGGCAGACCGGCGGCGAGCGCCACCGCCGAGCGCAGCAGTGGCAGGGTGGCCAGCGCGGTCGCCCCCTCGCCCAGGTCGAGCCGCAGGTCCACCAGCGGGGTCAGGCCGAGCACGTCGGCGGCGAGCCGCACCGCCGGCTGCCCACCGTGGTCCGGCAGCAGGCACCAGTGCCGGGCCTGCCCGGCGAGGTCCCGGATGACCATGCCGGCGGCGACGCCGACCGGGCCGTCCAGCAGCACCGGGACGCGCCGGGCGGTCGCGCCGAGCAGCACGCCGGTGGCCACCGCCACGTCGCCGCCGCCCAGCTCGGCCAGGATGTTCTTCGCGTCGCGGGAGGAGCGCCGGGTGCGGTGCAGCGCGTCCCGGACCGTCGCGCAGCGGACCATCCAGGCCGCGTCGTCGTACTGGCCGTGCTCGGTCAGCACCCGGCCCAGCACCGCCGGGGGTTCCGCGCCGGCCGTGGCCGCCAGCACCGCCGCGGCGGCCGCCTCGGTGCCGGCGCCGCAGGCGGCCAGCACCAGCAGCTGCACGCCCGCGTCGGCGGCCTGCTCGGCCAGCCGCCAGCCGTACCGCAGGGCCGACTCGACCCGGTCGGCGCTGAGCGCCGGGCCGTCCTCGATGGGCGCGGAGGGCGGCGTCTCGACCACCTGCAGGCCGGCCCCGCTCTCGGCCGCCAGCCGGGCGAGGGCCCCCTTTCCGGCGCGCGCCTGCCGGGCACGGCGGGCCGACTCGCCGGGTACCGCGCCGGCCGAGGCGCCGCCCGCGTGGTCGCCGTGCAGCAGCAGCACCCGGACCGAGTCCCACGGGGCGGGGGTCGTGGTGCCCTGGGTGGCGGCGGCGAAGCCGACCACCCGCTCCAGCATGCCGAGGCCGCCGCCGGGCACGTCCAGGGTGGCGAGCCGGTCGACCGCCTGCGGGCCCGCGTAGTCGTCGGGCATGGGCAGTTCCATGCCGGGCTGGATGACCAGGCCGGTGGCGATCATCGGCAGCGCCATGGTGGGGGCGGCCCAGTCGGCGTCCGTCGCGCCGGGCGCGGGGGCGGGGGCGGGCGGCACGGCCGGGGTCAGCACCTCGGGCAGCGTCTCCTGCGCGGTCCCGTTCGCCGTCTCGGCCGGGGCGCCGGCCTGGCCGGGGCCGGCCTGCGCGGGCACCGGGGGGTGCGGTGGGGCGCCGGTCGGCTTCAGCCAGGCGGGCTGGCCGGCCACCACGAGGACGACCGCGTCGCAGGCGTCGGCGACCGCGCGGTTGGTGGCGCCGAGCGCGTCGGTGAAGGCCCGGCCCAGCGCGGTGGTCGGCACCAGGGAGAGCCCGACCTCGGGGCTGACCAGCACCAGCCGGGCGGGGCTCGACCGGACCGCGTCCGCGAGTTCGGCGATGGTGGCCGTGTCGTCGGCGGGCTGGTGGGCCGGGTCGAGCAGCACGGTCACCCAGCCGCCCAGGTCGTCGACGAGCACGGTCTCGTTCGGCTCGGCACCGGTGATCACGTCGGCCAGCCGGCGCGGGTCGGTCGCGGTCTCCTCGGTGGTCCAGCTCCCCGGCCGGCGGGCGCGGTGCGCCGCGAGGCGGGTCGCCCACTCGGTGTCCTCCGGCTCCCCTTCGGGGGCGGTGGCCACGTACCGGACCGTGGGGGCGTCGGCGACCAGCGATTCCGCGAACTCGGACTTGCCGGACCGGATACCGCCGAGCACCAGGAGCGTGTTCCACCCGTCAACGGACATGCCCGTACCTTAAGGCCGCCCGGCGGGTCGCCGCCCGCCGGCCCGGACGCCGGCCGGCGGGCGGACGGGCCCGCTCAGGCGCAGTGCTCGAACGGGCTGCCGTAGCTGGCCCCGCCGGTCGACCCGCCCCACTTCACGCAGACGCCGGGCGCGGCGGCCCGGACCGGTCCGGCGTACCACTTGTACGCCCCGCTCTCGGTCTGCCGGGTCTTCCCCTGCACCTCCAGGTAGGCCGACACGGTGGTGGCCCGGCCGGCGTCGAGGTCCTTGAGGGTGACCACGCAGTTCGTCCCGGTGGAGGTGTTGTAGAGCAGGTAGACCCGGCCCGTGCGGACCCCGTTCGCGGTCAGCGTCGCCGAGTCGATCACCTGGTAACCGCTGCCGCACACCTGCTTGGCCGTGTACGGGTTGGGTTGCTGCGCGGCGACCGAGCTGGTCGCCGGCGCCGGCGACCCGGTGTCACCGGGGGTCGGCCGCGTCCCGCTCGACGGGGTGGCCGCCGCGGAGCGGCTCGGCGTGGCCGACGGCGACCGGCCGGGCTTGCCGGTGCGGCCGGGCGTCGCCCCGGGCGTCGCCTTGGTGGCCGGTGGGTCGGTGCCGGCCGGCTCGGCGAACGCGGACTCCCCGGCCAGCGTGGCCGGCCGTCGGGCCGGGTCGTCCGATCGCAGCGCCGCCACGGTCACGGCGGTCAGCACCGCGACGAGGACGACCCCGGCCGCCCCGGCCAGGGCGAGCACCCGGGCGCGTCCGTAGCGGCCGCCGGCCGGCTCCTCCAGCGTCGGCGGCACGCCGGAGCCGGGGTGCGGGTTCCGCGCCGGCGGGTACCCGCCGGGACCGGGGGAGGCGGCGCCGACCGCCCAGGCCGGCCCGGGCTGCCCGCCGGGGTGCGCCGCGGACCGGGCGGATCCGGTCGGGCCGTCGAACCCGCCGGCGCCGGCGCCGGTGGCGGCCCGGCCGGGCGCGAAGCCCGGCGCGGCGTCCGCCGGGTTGACCGGCGCCGGTCGGCCCGGGTCGGGGACGGCACGCCGGGAACCGGCGCCCGCCGGTACGCCGGGCGCGGACAGCGCCGGCCCGACGGGCGGCTGGCCGCCGGCCGGCGTACCCGGGGTCGGAACGACCGGGCCGGGTGCGGCCGGCCCGCCCGGGACGGGCAGCGCGGCCGGGCCGGGGACGGCCGGGCCGGCCACCGCCCACGGTGGGCGCGGCGGGGCGGGGAGCCGGGCCAGGGTGGCGTCGCGGGCGTCCTGGGCCGCCTCGGCCAGAGCGAGCGCGCTCGGGTGGCGGTCGCGGGGGCTCTTCGCCAGCGCCTGACGGACCACCTCGATCACCGCCGGGGGCGTGTCCGAGGGGAGCGGCGGCGGCTCGTCCTGGGCGTGGCGCATGGCCACCTGGAGCGGGTTGTCGCCCTCGAAGGGCGGCCGGCCGGCGAGGCAGAAGTACGCGACGGCGCCGAGCGCGTAGACGTCGGTGACCGCCGAGACGGGCTGCCCGACGGCCTGCTCCGGCGACATGAACGAGGCGGTGCCGAGCACCGTGTGCGCGGCGGTGATCCCCGCCGTGGCGCTGGCCCGGGCGATGCCGAAGTCGACCAGCACCACCGTGCCGTCCCGCTTCACCAGCAGGTTGCCCGGCTTGACGTCGCGGTGCACGATGCCGGCCAGGTGGGCGGCGTGCAGCGCGTGGGCGCCCTGCGCCACCACCGACATGGTCGACGCCGGATCGAGCCGGCCGGCCCGGCGGATCCAGGTCACCAGCGGCTCGCCGTCGACGTACTCCATCACCAGATAGCTGACCTGGCTGCCGTCGACGAGCGTGGCGGTGCCGAAGTCGTGCACCTGCACGATGCCGGGGTGCCGCAGCGCGGCCAGCATCCGGGCCTCGGCGTGGAAGCGGGTGGTGAACTCCGGGTCGGCGACCAGCGACGGTAGCAGCACTTTCACCGCGACGTCCCGGCCGAGCAGGGTGTCGGTGCACTTCCAGACGGCGCCCATGCCGCCGGTCGCGATGCGTTCGCCCAGCCGGTACCGGTCGCTGAGCACCACTCCTTGAGTCAGCACCGCGCCACCGTACCGGTCCACGGCGAACCGCATGATCCATGTGGCGGCCGGACCGTTCCGCGTCCGGCCGACTAGGCTTGCGGGGGTTTCCGTCCGAGGAACGGCGGCGAGGGGAGACACGGCATGGCGTGGAGCTGGCGGTACGAGGGCACGGGGGGCGAGTCGGTCGACGGGCCGAGCGAGTCGTTCGGCAGCCAGGCGGACGCCGAGTCGTGGATCGGCCAGACCTGGCGGGAGCTCGCGACGTCCGGCGTCACCTCCGTCGCGCTCGTCGAGGACGACCGGGTGGAGTACCGGATGAGCCTGCTGCCGATGGCGGAGTGATGGCATACGACCGCCCGGGCGACCCGCTGGTGCTCGGGGTGCCCCGCGCGGCGTTCCGCCCCAGTCCGGTCTTCCTCGCCCTCGCCGCGCTCTTCGTGGCCAGCGGGGTGATGACCTGGCTGCGCTTCGGCAACGTCCGGCTCGACGTCTTCCTCTTCGTCGTCTCCGGCTGGCTGGTCTCGCTGTGCCTGCACGAGTACGCCCACGCGGTGGTCGCGTACCGGGCCGGCGACCGGGACATCGC
This sequence comes from Micromonospora mangrovicola, assembly GCF_047200535.1. Taxonomy (NCBI): domain Bacteria; kingdom Bacillati; phylum Actinomycetota; class Actinomycetes; order Micromonosporales; family Micromonosporaceae; genus Micromonospora; species Micromonospora mangrovicola. The sequence goes on from NZ_JBJZOG010000106.1 coordinate 14,256, forward strand.
CCACCGGGGCTACCTGACGCTCAACCCGCTCAAGTACACCAACCCGCTGCTGTCCATCGTGCTGCCGGTGGTCGTGGTGCTGCTCGGCGGCATCGGCCTGCCCGGCGGCGCGGTCTGGGTGGACCGGCACGCCATCCCGGGCCGGCTGCGGCACACGCTGGTCAGCCTGGCCGGCCCGGCCACCAACGTGCTGTTCACCCTGCTGCTGGTGGTGGCGCTGCGGATCGGGCTCGGCGCCGGCGGGCCGATCGAGTTCTGGGCCGGCCTGGCCCTGCTGGCGTTCCTGCAGCTCACCGCCAGCGTGCTCAACCTGCTGCCGGTGCCCGGCCTGGACGGCGGCAACATGATCCAGCCCTGGCTGAGCCCCCAGTACCGCCGGATGTACGACCTGTTCGCCCCGTGGGGGTTCATCCTGCTGTTCGCGCTGCTGTGGAACCCGCGGATCGGCGGCGCGTTCTTCGGCGCGATCTTCACCGTCTCCGACCTGATCGGCCTGCCCCCGGAGCTGTACCGCGCCGGGCTGTACCTGATCCGGTTCTGGCAGGGCTGAGCGCCCCGCCCCGAAACCGTCCCGAGCCGCCCGGTCCGGCCGGCGTGGACGCGCCGGCCGGACCGGGACGGGTCACGGCCGCTGGGCGGGGGACTCGGTCTTCGCCGGGTCCCGCTCGGTGACCGGCTCGACGATCTCGTCGATCGCCTTGAGCAGGTCGGCGTCGAGCCGCACGCCGGCCGCCTTCACGTTGTCGTGCACCTGCTCCGGGCGGGAGGCGCCGACGATCGCCGAGGAGACGTTCGGGTTCTGCAGCACCCAGGCGAGGGCGAGCTGCGGCATGGTCAGCCCGGCCTGCTCGGCGAGGGGCTTGAGCCGCTGCACCCGGGTGAGCACCTCGTCGTTCAGCCAGGCGGCGATGAAGTTCGCCCCGGACTTCTCGTCGGTGGCCCGCGAGCCGGCCGGCGGCGGCTGGCCGGGCAGGTACTTGCCGGAGAGGACCCCCTGGGCCATCGGCGACCAGACGATCTGGCCGACGCCCAGCTCCTCGCTGGTCGGGATCACCTCGGTCTCGATGACCCGCCACAGCATCGAGTACTGCGGCTGGTTGGAGACCAGCGGGATGCGCAGCTCGCGGGCGAGGGCGTGGGCCTCGCGGATCTGCGACGCCTTCCACTCAGAGACTCCGATGTAGTGCGCCCTGCCGGAGTGCACGACGTCGGCGAACGCCTCCATCGTCTCCTCCAGCGGGGTGCTGTAGTCGTACCGGTGGGCCTGGTAGAGGTCCACGTAGTCGGTCTGCAGCCGGCGCAGCGAGCCGTCGATCGACTCCATGATGTGCTTGCGGGACAGCCCCCGGTCGTTCCGGCCGGGTCCGGTCGGCCAGAAGACCTTCGTGAAGATCTCCAGCCCCTCGCGCCGCTCACCCTTCAGCGCGCGCCCGAGCACCTCCTCGGCCTTCGTGCCGGCGTACACGTCGGCGGTGTCGAAGGTGGTGATGCCGGTGTCCAGGGCGGCTCGCACGCACGCGGTCGCCGCCTCCTCCTCGACCTGTGAACCGTGGGTGATCCAGTTGCCGTACGAGATCTCGCTGACCATCAGGCCCGAGCGGCCTAGGTGTCGGAATTCCATGCCTCGACCCTAGTCCCGCTGCCGGCTGTGCCCGGTGGCGCGTCCGGGGTGGCTCAGAGCACCGGGCTGGTGTCGGCGAGCAGCTGCTCGATCTCGGCGAGCACCGCGGCGCGGCTCGGCTGCACCGGGTCGATCAGCGGCTCGCCCCGCCGGTCCCGCGCACCCCACCGGCCGGACTCGTCGCCGACGAGGAAGGCGACCGGATGCACCACCAGGGCCGAGTAAACCGGCGCAACCAGCACCCGCCCGTGTCGGTTCACCACACCCCGGCGGCCGGCCAGCTCCACCACGGCCAGCCCGTCCTCGGTGAATCCGTCCACGTTCCGCCCGTCGGCGAGAGCGGTGGTGAAGCCGTGGTAACGGGTCGGCACCACGACCTGGCCGGTGTGGTCGACGGCGCCCCAGCCGCCGTTCTGCCGCACCGCGGCCACGCCGTGCCGGAACGGGCGTACGTCCTCGAAACCCGGCGGGATCTTCACGATGTTTGTCGGGTCGACCGCCATCCACCTGCCCTTGCCGTCCATCGAGACCCAGGCCAGTCCTTCGGAGAACGAGCTGACCCCCCGGTAGCCGTTGTTCGCCCCGATCAGCGCCACGCCGGCCGTGTCGATCAACGCCCAGCGGGACGCCTCCGGCAGGCGCACCCAGGCCACACCCTCGTGGAACGGCTGCACCTCGGCGTACCGGTACCCGACCGCCAGGTTGCCGTCGGCGTCCGCGTACCCCCAGAGCTTCTGGTCCTCGTCGAAGGTGGGCACCGGATACCGCTCGTGGCCCAGCACCGCCTCCCGGCTGCGCGGCTTCGGCCCGAAGCCGTCCGTCGCGGCGCGCTCGGCGACCGCGTCCAGCGCCACCTCGGTACGGGCGCTCAGTTCGGCGTCCTCACCCTGGCGCAGGTCCATCGCCCGCTCGAAGTGCAGGCACGCCTCGGTCAGCCGGCCCTGGTCGTAGCAGCTGCGGCCGGCATGCTCGTGCAACGACGCGCGGAGCCGGTCGGGCAGCTCCGGCGAGTTCGCCTCGGCGAAGAGCCGGTCGGCCTCCGCGTGCTCGCCCCGCCAGCGCAGCACCTCGGCGAGCCGGGCCCGGGCCAGCGCGGTACGCCGCAGCTCGCCGGTGGCATCCGCGTACGTGAGGGCGAGCCGGGCGTCGGCCAAAGCGTCGTCGAGGTCGCCGAGGATCCGGGACGCCACCGAGCGCAGGCTCAGCAGCCGAGCCCGGGTGCGGTTGTCCAGCGCGCTGCCCAGCTTCGCGGTGAGCCCGTCCCGGACCTCGCGCAGCGCTGCCGGATCGGGGGCCTCCTCGCGCAGGGTCTGCGGGTGCAGACGCCAGCGGAACGCGGCCAGCGCCTGCTCCGGGTCCGCCGGGCGTACCTCCGGTCGCTCGTCCTCCGCCGGGGAGTTCTCCGGCGCGGGTTCGGCCGTGGACCGCTCCTCGGCCTGGTCGGCCGGGGTGACCTCGGCCGCTGGCGTCGGGTTTCCGCTCGAGCTGACCTGCGGCGCGGGCGCGTCCGGGGTGGGCGGTGGCGTCGACGGCGGCTGGCCGGAGGTCCGCGCGGGGGCGTCGAACGAGGCCGCCGGCTGGTCGGGACCCTCGGCCGGAACCGGGGTTACGGGTCCCGTGCCGGCCGCTGCCGCCTCGGTCGGGGAGTCGACGGCCGGTGCCGGGTCCCGGCTGTCGGGGGTGCCCGCTCCGGGGTCCGCCGTGGGCGGTAGCCGGTCGGTGCCGGGTGCCGTGCTCTCCGGACCGGCGTGCGCTGCCGTGACGTCCGGTACCGACGCGGACGGCGCGGCGGTCCGGTCGGTCGGGGGCGCGGACTCCGGCGGGACCGACCCGGACGCTTCGGGCGGCGCGCCGCCCGGAGGTCCGGCCGCGGGGTCGGCCGGACCGCCCGGCGGTACCGCACCCTCGTCGGGGAGCACCGGGACGGCATCCGCGCCGGGTGTCGGGTCCGGCGTCGGGCTGCTCGCCCTGAACCAGGCCGCCGGCTCGTCTTCGCCGGCGGCGTCCGCCTGCCCCGCGGGCCGGTCCGGCTGCGACGTCCCGGGGTGGCCGCCGCCCGCCTCGGTGGACCGTGCGGGGCCGAGGGTGACGATCTCGTCGGCGGTCTCCGGGGCGGCCGGGGCGTCAGCCGGGGCCGGGCGGGAGCTGGTGGCCGACGCCGGCTGCCCGGCGGCGTCGACGGTTGGCGGCGGAACGGCGGTGCGCTCGGGCTCGTCCGCCCGGACTCCCGGGTATGCCGGGTGTGCCGGCGACGGCCCGGCCGGCCGCGCCGCGGGCATGCCCGGGTGCCGCGCCGCGGCGCCCGCAGCCCCGGACGACCACGCCGGTGGTGCGGAGGCCGGCCACGCAGTGGCCTCGTCGACCCGCCTGGACGGCTCGTCCCGGCCGACCGGGCGCGGCCGGTCGGGGCCGGCCGGCGGGGTGGCGGGGGCTGGCCGGAACTCGACGCGCGGGTCGGCAGCCGGTGGCGCGGAGGTCGGCGTCCCGGGCAGCGGAGGCCGCTCCGGCCGGTCGCCGGGCGGGTACGCCGGCTCGTCGGAGACCGGCCGGCCGGGCCCGGTGGCACCCGCCACCGGCACCGCGGAGACCGGGGTACCCGGGACCGGGCCACCGGGGACGGGGCCACCGGAGACGGGGGTGCCGGGGGCCGGTGCGCCGGACACCGGCGTGCCGGGACGGGCGGCGCCAGGGGCCGGTGCGCCGGAGACGGGCGTGCCTGGGACCGGGGCACCCGAGGTGGGTGCCATCGGGCGCGGATCGGGCCGGCCCACCGGCTCCATCGGCGGGGGGCGCCGTCCCCCGTCCCGTCGGCCCGAAGCGGCCGGCATCGAGGCCGGGCGCTGCTCGTCCGGTCGTTCGGGTGGCGTCGGGCGCCGCCGCAGGTCGTCCGGGCGCGGCGCGGTCGTCGGCCGGGCCGGCCGGCTCTCCGGGCGGACCGGGGCCGCCGGCAGGGACGACTCACGCGCCTCGTCCGGTCGGGCCGGCGGCACCGGACGCGGTCGTGGGTCGTCGGGGCGCGCCGGCGCGGGTGATGTCGGCCGGTCGCGCAGCTCCTCGGGCCGGGCGCGGGCCGCCGGCTCGGCCGGCGTGCGCCAACCGTCGCCGGGACGCACCGGGCCGGGTTCGGCCCACGCGTCCGGACCCGCCCGGAACTCCGGCCGTGGCCCGACCGACTCCGGCCGTGGCCCGACCGACTCCGGCCGTGGCCCGACCGGCTCAGGCCTGGGGCCGACGGAGTCGGGGCGCGGACGGGTCGGATCCGGCCGGGGCGCGTCGAACCGGGGGTCGGTGGACTCGGGGCGCGGGCCGTCGTGCCGGGGCCCCACCGGGTCGGGGCGGCCACCGTCGTAACGGGCGGCCGCCTCGTCGGCCGGGTGGGCCGGCCGTCCGTCGGGGCCGACCGGCGGGCGGTGCCGCTCATCGGGGCGGGCGGCGGCCGGCTCGGTGCGGGGTCGCCGCTCGACGACCGGCCACTCCCCGCGCGGCCGGACCGGCTCGCCCGGGGGACGCTGGTCCTCCCACCGCTCGTCCGGCCGGAAGGCGGCCGGGCGCGGCCCGTCGTACCGGCCGGACTCCGGACGGTACGGATCCACCGGGCGGCGCGGGCCATCGGGCGCGTCCCGGTACGTCTCGGCCCGCGCGGCAGCTTCCCGGCGCGGGTCGGCCTCGCGACGCGGCGCACCGTCGAAGCCCCGCTCGGTGGGCCGTCCGTAGCCCGGGTCCCGCCCGTCCGTCGGGCGGCCGTAGCCGGGCTCGCGCCGATCGGCGCGCCCGTCGAAGCCGGGTTCGCGGCGGTCCGCCCGACGGTCGAAGCCGGGGCCGCGGCGTTCCGCCGGATGTTCGAAGCCGGGTTCACGGCGCTCCGGCCGGCGCTCGAAGCCCGGCCCGGGACGGGTGCCGCGGGCCGGCTCCCCCCGATCGACGGGGCCGTCGAAGCCCGGTTCGCGGCGGTCGAGTGGACCGCGCGGGGCCGGGGCGCGCCCGTCGGGCGCACCCCGGCGCTGCTCGGGTCGACCGGGATGCGGCTGGGGTCGGTGCGGGAACTCGTCGGGCTCCGGGAGCCAGCCGGGCTCCGGCGCGGGCGAGACCGGCCGGTGCGGGCCACCGTCCCGGGCCCACCGCTGATCGGGCCGGTCCTCCCGCCACGCCGCGGGCAGGTCCCGGTCCGGCGTCCCGTTCGGGCCGCGCGGGTCGTACCGCTCGTCGCGGCGCGGGCCGCGCCGGTCCGCCCACGACCGACGCCCGTCGCTGCGCTGCTCCTCCCGGCCGTTCCCGTCCGGGTACGCGCGTCGCTCGCCCGGACCGGGCCCACGCCGGTCACCCGGGGCCGGGCTGACCGGATA
>NZ_JBJZOG010000107.1:0-20117 GCF_047200535.1 Micromonospora mangrovicola
GACGGCGTTGCCGTCCGCGACGTAGGATCGCCTCCTACCCGCGTCAGGCCAGGTGTGAATGCTGGTCGAGCCTCGGGTTTCCCGCCGGCGAGCCAGTTGTCCAGGGGGTTTGCGGTGAACGTGCGCGACGCCGAGGTCGGCGGCGACCGGCCCGATGGCCACGACTACGACGAGCTCTACCGTGACACAGCCGACTCGGGCGGGCCGCCCTGGGTCATCGGTGGTCCGCAGCCGGCACTCGCGGCGGTGCTCGACGGCGGGGTGAGGGGCCCGCGGGTGCTCGACGTCGGCTGCGGCACCGGTGATCTCGCGATCGCCCTCGCTCGCTGCGGCTACGCGGTGACGGCGATCGACATCTCGCGTGGCGATCGACATGGCCCGCGCCAAGGCCGCCGGCGAGGGCCTGACGGTGCACTTCGAGGTCCAGGACGCCACCGACCTGTCTTTGCCGTCGGCACCGTTCGGCTCGGTGTTCGACTCCGGTCTGCTGCACAGCCTCCACCGGCGCGGCGGCGGTGAGTTGGACGACTTTCTCGCGTTGCTGCCCGGCCTCGCCGCGCCGGGCGCGACCGTGTTCGTACTGGCGGTGTCGCGGGAGGCGGGTCAGGGCTGGGGCGTGACCGAGCAGTTTCTGCGGGCGGGCTTCGCCGAGCCGGAGTGGGTCGACACGGAGATCGACGAGATCGACGTGGTTGCGGAGACGGGCGGCCGGACGCTCTCCATGCCCGGCTTCCTGCTGCGTACGGTTCGGGCATCCGACACTTAGGACGGTTCCTGCCGATCATCCGGTGGTTCGGGTGTGGCCCCTGCGGCGGGTGTCGGGCGTGGCATCATGTCGCCGTGGCCACCTACGACGTCGCACTTGTGTTGCTCGTCGACTCCTCCGGTGCGGTGCTGCTGCAGCACCGCGACGCGGACGTGGCCGCCTCGCCGAACCAGTGGAGCCTGCCGGGCGGCCACGTCGAGCCGGGTGAGTCGCCTGTGGCGGCGGCCCGCCGCGAGCTGCTGGAAGAGACGGGCCTGACCGTGGGTGAGCTGCATCCGCTGTGGAGCGGTCCGCGGCCGTACGAGGCCGGCTTCCCGCACACCGTGACGGTGCACGTGTTCCAGGGCACCACCAGGGCGCGGCAGGAGGATGTGGTGGTGGGTGAGGGGCAGGCCGTGGTGTTCGTCCCCCGGGACGGGGTGCTCGACCGTGAGTTGGCGGTCTCCTCCGCGCTGGTCCTGACGTCATATCTCAAGGGCGCCCAGGACGCCGGCTCCTCGGCCCGGGCGTGACCGGCCCGGTCATGCATCCGATTCGGATTCGGGTGTATCCAATAGACATGCATTAGTCTACAGTTCCTCTAGATAGGAGCGGTCCCCGGGGAGCGGCAGCCAGCCGGAAGCAGGGAGGACACGCATGACGGAACTGTGGCGGCTCGGAGCGCTCGAGATCGCTTCCGCCATCCGGAACCGGGAGACGACCAGCCGCGCCGTGCTCGACGCGCTCCGGGCGCGGATCGAGGAGGTCAACGGCCACCTCAACGCCGTGGTCGCGCGGCTCGACGACAGCGCCACGGCGGCCGCGACCGCCGCCGACCGGGCGGTGGCGGAGGGGGCGCCGCTCGGCCCGCTGCACGGCGTGCCGGTCACCGTCAAAGAGAACATCGATGTCGCCGGGTGCGCGACGACCCACGGCGCCGCCGCGTTCAGCCAGGCACTCGCGCCGCTGGACGCGCCGATCGTGGAGCGGCTGCGGGCAGCGGGCGCGATTCCCTTCGCCCGGACCAACATGCCCGACTTCGGCGTGCGCGCGCACACCGACTCGTCCCTGCACGGCCGCACGCGCAACCCGTGGCACCCGGCAGTCACCGCCGGCGGATCGAGCGGCGGCGAGGCGTCCGCGATCGCGAGCGGCATGTCCCCGTTGGGCGTGGGCAACGATGTCGGCGGCTCGGTGCGGGAGCCGGCCAACCGCTGCGGAATCGTGGCCGTCAAGCCGTCCACCGGGGTGGTGCCGCACGCCACGTCGATCCCGCCCGAGGAAGCGCTCATCACCTACCAGCTCATGCTGGCCCAGGGCGTACTGGGCCGGCGGGTCGCCGACGTCCGGGCCGGGCTTCTGGCGGTCGCGGGGCCGCATCCGCGTGATCCCCTGGCGCTGCCGGTCACCCTGACCGATCCCGGTCCGGGCGCCCGGCTGCGGATCGCGGTCGCCGCCGAACCGGCCGGCTGCGACGTCGATCCCGCCATCGCCGCCGCCGTCCGGGCGACCGCGGACCGCCTGGCCGCCGCGGGACACCTGGTGGAGGAGGCGGCACCGACCGGGTACGAGCGAACGGTCGACCTGTGGGCGGCGTTGGTGATGAACGACTTCCGGGTGCTGCTGCCGGCCCTGGAGGGCGTGCTCGGGGCGGGCTCGAAGGCGTACCTGACGTACGCCCAGGAACTGGTGCCGCCGGCCGACACGGCGGCGGTCACGATGCTGCACCTGGAGCGCCACGCGGCGGAGCTGCGCTGGCACCGCTTCCTCTCGGACTGGGACGTGCTGCTGACTCCGGCCGGCGCCACCCCACCGCCCGAGCACGACGCGGACATCGCGTCGCTCGACGGGTTGCGAGCCGCCCTCGACCTGCTCAGGCCGCTGCTGCCGGCCAACCTGCTGGGTCTGCCGGCGGCGGTCGTCCCGTGCGGGGCGGCGTACGGGCTGCCGGTCGGCGCGCAGTTCACGGCCCGCCGGTTCGGCGACCTCACGGCGCTCGCGGCGGCACAGGCCGTCGAGGACGCCTGCGGCGTCGTCACCCCGGTCGATCCGGTGCGCTCCGACGATGCTCGTGGATGACCGCGGGGCCTGACGCGGCACCCCGATCCGGCCTGGCGCGATTGCAGGCTACCCGTCGGGGACCCAGCCTGGCCCCGGCGCAACGCCAAGCTCCGCCGGGCGAGACGCCGGCCGCGAGCCAGCCGGGAGGCAATGCGGGTAACGGCGGATGCGGGATGCTCTGGACAGACCCTGGTGGACTTACGAGGCCAACCGCTCAGCTGCGTTGCGACCTGATCTTGCAAGTTCGACCTCGCCGCCTGACTGGTTGATCTCTGACCACACCGCGTCGAGGGAAAGGCCGAGGACGTCGGCGATCGCAGCGATGGTCGGGAAGGCGGGGGTGGCTACGCGACCGGACTCGATCTTCCGAAGAGTCTCCGGCGAGACACCTGCGTCCAGCGCGGTACCGAGCATCGAACGCTCCCCCCTGGCTCGACGCAGGAGGGCGCCGAGTCGCCGTCCGCGTTCGACCTCTGCGGGAGTGAGCGGCAACCTGACCATGGCTCCGATTCTAGTACCGGGATAATATGGCCGGGATACTTATTGGTCGGGCGAGGAAGGCGCCGCATGATCGAGATCCTGAACCCCGCAGACCTGCCACGAGCGAAGGACGCGGGCGCCCTGGTCGCTGGCATATTGCAGACCCTGAAGAGCCGCAGCACGGTCGGCACGAACCTTCAGGACATCGACCGGTGGGCCTGGGCCATGATCATCGAGGCCGGAGCGCAGTCCTGCTACGTCGACTACGAGCCATCCTTCGGACGCGGACCGTTTGGCCACTACATCTGCACCTCAGTCAACGACGCCGTGCTCCACGGACTGCCACACGACTACACGCTTGCCAACGGCGACCTGCTGACGCTCGACCTCGCCGTCTCCAAAGGCGGAGTTGTCGCTGACTCCGCAATCAGCTTCGTCGTGGGCGACTCGAAGCCCCCGGAGAGCGTCGCGATGATCAGCGCGACCGAGCGGGCATTGCGCGCAGGGATAGCCGCGGCCGGACCGGGGGCTCGCATCGGTGACATCTCCCATGCCATCGGCGCGGTCCTCAGCGAGGCGGGATATCCGATCAACACCCAGTTCGGCGGTCATGGCGTCGGATCGACGATGCACCAGGACCCGCACGTCCCGAACACGGGGCGGCCCGGTCGCGGATACCGGCTGCGCCCTGGGCTACTGCTGGCGTTGGAGCCATGGGTCATGGCGGACACCGCCGAACTCGTCACCGATGCCGATGGCTGGACCCTCCGAAGCGCGACAGGCTGCCGGACAGCGCACAGTGAGCACACGATCGCGATCACCAACGACGGAGCCGAGGTTCTCACCTTGCCGAAGCAGGCACAACCGTGAGGTGTCAGCCATCCGCGTTCCCGCTCCACCGCCACCGGCGTCCTGCACCGCGCCGTCGAGCGGTGTTCTGATCGCTGCGTCACCTCGAGCGGTTCTCTCGGGCGGACGGCGGCGCCTACCGGCCGGCCCGCTTCCGGGCGGATCGGGCCGTGCCGTTCGATCAGGGGTGGATGACGCACATCCCGCCGGCCGCAGGCCGGTCCATCGCGGCGAGCGCGCCGGGCGCCTCGGCGAGGCCGATGTTGCGGGTGATCAGCTCGGCGGGGCGCAGCACCCCGGCGGTGACCAACCGGAGCAGCTCCGGATAGGCGTGCGCGGCCATGCCGTGGCTGCCACGCAGCTCCAGCTCGTACGCGATCACGAGCTCCATCGGCACGGCCGGGCGGCCCTGGGCGGCGGGAAGAAGTCCGACCTGCACGTGCCGCCCACGCCGGCGCAGGCTCTCGATCGAGGCGGTGCAGGTGGCATGGCTGCCGAGCGTGTCGAGGGACAGGTGGGCGCCGCCGCCGGTCGCCTCCCGGACGGCCGCGGCCACCGCGCCGGGCCCGGTGAGAGCGCCGCCGTCCAGGCAGACCGTCGCCCCGCAGCTCCTGGCCAGCTCGAGCGCGCCGGGGGCGACGTCGACCGCGACCACCTGCGCGCCGGCCGCGGCCGCGATCATCACCGCCGACAGGCCCACTCCGCCGCAGCCGTGCACCGCCACCCACTCGCCCGCGGCCACCCGCCCCTGACCGGTCACGGCCCGGAACGCGGTGGCGAAGCGGCAGCCGAGCGCCGCCGCACTCGGGAAGTCCAGCCCTTCGGGGAGCCGGACCAGGTTGACGTCGGCGTGCTGGACCGCCACGTACTCGGCGAACGAGCCCCAGTGGGTGAAGCCGGGCTGCGTCTGCCGCTCGCAGACCTGCTGGTCGCCCGCCAGGCAGGCGGGGCACTGCCCGCAGGCGCAGACGAAGGGCGCCGTCACCCGGTCACCGGGCCGCCAGTTGCGTACGCCGGCGCCGACCGCGGTGACCACACCCGCGAACTCGTGCCCGGGGACGTGCGGCGGGCGGATGTCCGGATCGTGCCCCTGCCAGCCGTGCCAGTCGCTGCGGCACAAGCCCGTCGCCTCGACGCGGATGACCGCACCTCCGGCCGGTGGTACCGGGTCCGGGACGTCGCGGACCTCGGGTCGGACACCGAACTCGTCGAAGATCACGGCGCGCATGCGCGGCATCCTCACATGCGGCAGGCCCCGTCGCCCACCCGTCCGGTCGCCGGGGCGCATCAAGCGGGTTCGGCCCCGCCCGCCGCGACGTCGCGGCCGGCGGGGCCGCGTCTTGTGCCGCCACTCGGTGTCTTCGTCATCGGCTCGCCGTCCCTCTCCGTCGCCGTGGCCGGACTGCCGTGGTGCGTCCGCCGGTCAGCCCACGGCGACCCGGGCGGTGAAGGCCGTCAGGTTGGCCATCGCCCGGTCGATCCGCTCCTGGAGGGTCAGCGTCTCCTCCCGGCGGACCAGCCGCATCCTCGGCTGCCGCTTGCCCCGTACGTAGAGCGAGCAGGCCAGGTCGGCGCAGATGTACTCGCCGACGGTGTTGCCCTTGCGTCCGGCGGCTCCGGCCAGGGGCGCGACGAACAGCGCCACGCCCGACGCGGTGTGATCGGTCAGGCAGATCCGGCACATGCTGGACCGCGTCATGGTCGGCCTGGCCGCCTCCGGCCGCCGCAGCACGACGCCGGTGGCGCCGTCCTCGCCCGGTACGACCAGCAGCGCCCGCAGCGGGGCGCCCGGGTCGGTCCAGCCGAGGAAGTCCAGGTCGCCCCAGGGCACCCCGCCGTCGGCGAAGCCCGGGGGCATCCGGATCCGGCTCGCCTCACCCTTGCTGCAGTTGACGAAGGACCCCCGGATGTCCTTCTCATCGAGTGGTTGCATCCTGCGGAAACTAGTTGCCCCCGGGCCGACGGTCATCCGCATTTCCGCCGCGTGGTGCGGCTGCCCCGGCGTCGGGCCCGCGCACCGGGTCCACGGTGCGCGGGCCGTGTCGGGTCAGGCCGGCAGGTGCCAGACCTGGTTGACGCCGCCGAAACAGTCCCAGATCTGCAGCCGGGTGCCATCGGCGGAGCTGACGTCGGTGGCGTCCAGGCACTTGTTCGACTGCGGGTTGCGCAGCGTCCCGTTGGACTGGGCCTGCCAGATCTGAGCGCCGGTGCCGTTGCAGTCCCACAGCTGGACCTTCGCCCCGTTGGCCGTGGAGCCGCTGGTCACGTCCATGCACTTGCCCAGGGCGCGCAGCGTGCCGTCGGTGCCGACGGTCCAGCTCTGCGCGCCGGTGCCGTTGCAGGTCCAGAGCTGGATGGCGGTGCCGTTGGCGGTGTTGGCCGAGGCGACGTCGACGCACTTGCCGCCGATGCCGGTGATCGGGCCGGTCCGTCCGCTCGGCGGCGGGGTGGTGCCGCCCATGACGGTGTCGTAGATCGCGCTGACCAGCGAGGTCGAGCCGGTGGTGTCCTGCGAGAGTTCCCAGTTCATCACGCCGCCGGCGTTGGCCAGCGCCCACTGGGTCTTGCGCTTGATGGTCGGGACGCCGTTGTAGCACTGCTGTACGCCGCCGACCGTGGTGCAGTCGCGGTTGGCGTTGGCCGGGTCCATGCCGACCAGCGCGGCGTAGGTGTAGTACCCGGGCCGGCTGTAGAAGGGCACTCCGAGCACCGCCTTGCCGGCGGGCAGGCCGCGTGACTTCCACAGGTTCACGCTGTTGATCGACCAGTCGTAGTTGGCGTGCGGGCTGCCGCCGTCGTACGCCATGATGTTCAGCCAGTCGACGTAGCCGAACACCGTGGTGGGTACCCCGTCGACGTAGTAGCCCTCGGAGACCACGGCGGCGGTGAGCAGCTTGCCGCGGCTGTGCAGGGCGCTGCCGAGCTGCTGCATCAGCAGCGAGTAGTTGTTGGCCGAGGCGCCCGGGTCGGGGTACTCCCAGTCGATGTCGACGCCGTCGAGGTTGTACTGGCTGACGAAGTTGACCACGTTGCCGACGAACGTTCCGCGGGCGCCGGAGTTGGCGGCGAGCGCCTCGAACGCGGAGTCGTTGCCGTCGTTCCAGCCGCCGATCGCGATCGACACCTTGACGTTGTTGGCGTGCCCGAGCGAGACCAGCGAGGAGAGCTTGCTCGGGTTCTCCACCGGTCGCAGGCTGCCGTCGTTGTCGGGCAGGGCGAACGCGTAGTTGATGTGGGTGAGCTTGCCGTACTGGACGGTGTTGACGCTGCCGCTCCAGGACGGCAGGTAACCGACGCTCCTGAAGTTGTTGGGCAGGACCGTCGCGTCGGCGGCGGACGGCGTGAGGGCGAGGGCCGCGCCGGCGGTGACCAGGGCGAGCAGGCCGCTGAGCAGGGCCGAACGGCGGGGGCGTGGTGAGGACATCGAGGGCCTTCCCGTGGGCGGGGTCGCGCGCCGTGCGGTCCGGCCGGCACTGGATCGGCCAGCCGCCGGACCGGACGCACGAGCGGGGCAGGGGCGGTCTTCCTCGAGGTAGGGAAATATTAAAGAGCATTAACTAAGACGTCAATGATGTACTTCGATGGTTGACCTCGGCTGGCCGGACCCGGTGCGGGCCGCCCACACCCCGGTGCGCCCCTGGGCGCGGCGCGGGACAGGATGTGGCCATGAGCGATCGTCTTCCCGAAACCGCGTTTCCCGAACGGGTCGTCGTCACCGGCGCCACCGGCAAGCTCGGTCGTGCCGTGGTCGCGCACCTGCGCGAGGTGGGCGTCGACGTACTGGCGGTGGACCGTGCCGGCGGGCGCGACCCGCGTGACATCGAGGGCGAGTTCCTCCTCGTCGACCTCACCGACTACGGGCAGGTGGTGGAGGCGTTCACCGGCGGCGCCGACGAGCACGGCGGCCGGGTCGACGCGGTCGTGCACCTGGCGGCGGTCCCGGCGCCCGGGCTGATGCCCAACGCGGCCACCTTCGCGAACAACTCCGCGGCGACGTACAACGTCTTCGCGGCGGCCCGGGCGGCCGGGATCAAGCGGGTGGTGTGGGCGTCCAGCGAGACCGTGCTGGGGCTGCCGTTCGACACCCCGCCGCCGTACGCGCCGCTCGACGAGGAGTATCCACCGCGCCCGGAGTCGACCTACTCCCTGAACAAGGCCCTGGAGGAGGAGATGGCGCGGCACTTCTGCCGGTGGGACCCCGAGTTGGTCATGGTGGGCCTGCGGTTCTCCAACGTCATGGACGTCGAGGACTACGCCACGTTCCCGTCCTTCGACGCCGATCCACGGCTGCGGCGGTGGAACCTGTGGGGCTACATCGACGCCCGCGACGGGGCCCAGGCCGTCGAGCGGGCCCTCGCCCACGACCGGCCCGGCGCCGACGTCTTCATCATCGCCAACGCCGACACCGTCATGAGCAGGTCCAGTGCCAGCCTCATGGCCGAGGTCTACCCGCAGGTCGAGGTCCGCCGGGAACTCGGCGAGCACGAGACCCTGCTCAGCATCGACAAGGCGCGACGGGTGCTGGGCTACGAGCCTCGGCACTCGTGGCGGAACCACGTGGCTCCCGCGGACCGCTGAGGGGCGTCGCCGCGCGGCGGCGGGCTCACGCTTCCATCGGCTGGTACCCGTACGCGAGCAGCACGGCGAGGAGGCGGTTCTCCCACGCCTCCTCGTCGGCGTCGCGCCACTGGTGCTGCCGCGGGCACTGCCAGTTCGGCGGCTCCTCGGGGAGCAGGCACCCGCCCAGCGCGAGGTCACCGTTGCGGGCGGCCTGGTGCGCTTCCGGAACGGGCAGACCGAACATCAGCGGCACGCCCGTCGCGCCGCACTCCGGGCAGGTGGGACTCACACCGACACGGTAGCGGAGCGGCATCCGGGTCGAGCGGTCCAATTTTCTGGACTTGCAGGTCCATTTTTGTCGAGCCACAGTTTGCCCCGGAGGGCCGGGCCCGGGCCGGTCGCGGATGTGGCGGACGAGCGATCTGGAGAACCACGTGATGGACGACTACTACCTGCTCGGTCGGTCCGGGCTGCGGGTCAGCCGCCTGGCGCTGGGCACGATGAACTTCGGTACCGACGGCTTCCATGCCGCGT
Source organism: Micromonospora mangrovicola (assembly GCF_047200535.1). Lineage (NCBI taxonomy): Bacteria > Bacillati > Actinomycetota > Actinomycetes > Micromonosporales > Micromonosporaceae > Micromonospora > Micromonospora mangrovicola. Next base: position 9,230 of record NZ_JBJZOG010000107.1, read on the forward strand.
ACGGCAAGACCGAGGCGGAGGCCGAGCCGATCTTCCGCCGCTATCTGGAGGCGGGCGGCAACTTCATCGACACGGCGGACTTCTACACCGCCGGGGAGAGTGAGCGGATCCTGGGCCGGCTGATCGCCGCCGCGGGGGCGCGGGACCGGCTCGTGCTCACCAGCAAGTTCACCAACACCGTCGACCCGGGCGACCCGAACGCCAGCGGCAACGGCCGCAAGCACATGATCCGGGCGGTGGAGGCGTCGCTGCGCCGGCTCGGCACCGACTACCTCGACCTGTACCTGCTGCACACCTGGGACCGGATCACCCCGGTCGAGGAGGTCGTGCGGACCTTCGACGACCTGGTCCGGGCCGGCAAGATCCGGTACGCCGGTCTGTCCGACGTCCCCGCCTGGTACGCGGCCCGGGCGCAGAGTGTCGCCGAGGCGCACCTGCAGACCCCGATGATCAACCTGCAGCTGCCGTACTCCCTGCTGGCCCGCGGTATCGAACCGGAGTTCGTGCCGATGGCGCAGTCCCTCGGGCTGGGGCTGACCGCGTGGAGCCCGATCGGCGGTGGCCTGCTCAGCGGCAAGTACCGGCGGACCGGGGACGGTCTGACCGGGGCGGGCCGGCTCGGCGGGGCGGGGGCGAACGGGCGGCCGGTCGGCGACCGGGACTGGCGGGTGATCGAGGCGCTGGAGGATGTGGCCGCCGAACTGGGTCGCAGCATGGCCCAGGTGGCGATCAACTGGGTGGCGACCCAGCCCGCCGTCGGCTCCGTGATCATCGGGGCGAGCAGCCCGGAGCAGGTGGACGGCAACCTGGCCGCGCTCGACTTCGAGATCCCGCGGGAGCTGCGGGAGCGGCTCGCGCAGGCCGGCGCCGAGCCACTGGCCACGCCGTACCCGATGTTCACCCCGGAGTACCAGTCCTGGATCGTCAGCCCGGGGCTGGGCATCGGTGACAAGCCGGCCGGGTACGCGCCACCGGTCTTCAACGGCGCCCCACGGCCGGTGGGCTGACCCCGGCCCCGCCGCGGCCACTCCGCCGCCCGCCGGGAGGGGGAGTGGCCGCGCCGCCCCGATCACCGCGGGTCGCACGGCGCGCGCCGGACGACCCGGGCCCGCCGCTACCGTTGGACCGGCACGTCGCAGCACTGGAGGGCGGATGGCGCACGCGTTGACCCGCAAGGGCGAGGCGACCCGCGGGCGGATCGTCGCCGGCGCGGCGGCTGAGCTGCGCGAGCGGGGCGTCGACGACGTCCGGCTCGAGGACGTGATGGCCCGCACCGGCACCAGCAAGAGCCAGCTCTTCCACTACTTTCCCGGTGGCAAGGAGGAACTCCTGCTCGCGGTGGCCCGGTACGAGGCCGCCCAGGTGCTCGCCGACCAGCAGCCGCTGCTCGGTGACCTCACGTCCTGGCCCGCCTGGCAGGCGTGGCGGGACCGGCTGGTCTCGCGCTACCGGGAGCAGGGCCAGCACTGCCCGCTCGGCGGCCTGCTCGGCCAGACCGGCCGGCGCGCCCCGGCCGCCCAGGCCGTGGTCACCGGGCTGATGCGGCGCTGGGAGGATGCGATCGCCGACGGCATCCGGCAGATGCAGTCGACCGGCGACATCGCCGCGCAGGTGGACGCCGGCCGCGCCGCCGCGGCCCTGCTCGCCGGCATTCAGGGCGGTGTCCTGCTGATGCTCTCCACCGGGCGGCTCGATCACCTGGAGGCGGCGCTCGACCTGGCCATCGACGCTCTGCGCGGGTCGGTCCCCGCCGCCTGACGGAGCGATTTCCCCGCGCCGGCGCGCCGGTGGTGAGCTATCGTTGCCCATGTCCCCGAGGAGCGGAGTGATCGTGGCAGGTGACGACGACATCTCCGGGTGAGAGCCCGGACCGGCCGCCGACGGGCGCGTGAACGCGCCGTCGCCGCGGCTCCTTCGTCGTCCCCCGCTTCCTCCGGGCGCCCGTTCGGGCGTCCGGATCTTCCTCCGAGGTCTGCCATGTCCGACGGTTACATCGTCTGTACTTCCCTCTCCTTCTCCTGGCCGGACGAGACTCCGGTCTTCGCCGACCTGTCCCTGTCCGTGCCGGGAGGCCGGACCGGCCTGGTGGCCCCCAACGGGGCCGGCAAGACGACGCTGCTGCGGCTGATCGCCGGAGAGCTGCGTCCGACGGGCGGCACCGTCACGGTGCAGGGCGTGCTCGGCTACCTGCCGCAGCACCTGCCCTTCACCGCCGACCGGACCGTCGCGCAGGTGCTCGGCGTCGACCGGATCATCGCCGCGCTGCACGCCATCGAGGCCGGCGACGCCGACGAGGAGCACTTCACCACGATTGGCAACGACTGGGACGTCGAGGAACGCGCCCACGCCGAGCTGGACCGGCTGGGCCTGGGCGACGTCGCGCTGAACCGACGGCTGGCCACCCTCAGCGGCGGCCAGGTGGTCTCGCTGGGCCTGGCCGCGCAGTTGCTCAGGCGTCCGGATGTGCTGCTGCTCGACGAGCCGACGAACAACCTCGACGCCGACGCCCGGGCCCGGCTGACGGCGGTCGTGCGCGGCTGGACCGGCTGCCTGCTGGTGGTCAGTCACGACCGGGCGCTGCTCGACGAGATGGATCGCATCGCCGCCCTGGACCATGGCGAGATCCGCTGGTACGGCGGCACCTACACCGACTACGAGCAGGCCGTGCGGGCCGAGCGGGAGACGGCTGAACGGCAGGTCCGCCACGCGGAGCAGGACCTCAAACGGCAGCGCCGGGAGATGCAGCAGGCCCGCGAGCGTGCCGCCCGCCGTGCCTCGACCGCCGCCCGCAACCTCTCCAACGCCGGACTGGCCCGGATCGTCGCCGGCGGCCTGAAGCGGGACGCGCAGGTCTCGGCGGCCCGGTCCGCCGAGACCCACGCCAACCGGGTCGGCGACGCCCAGGCCCGCCTGGACCAGGCCAGCCGGACGGCCCGCCAGGACGACCGGATCGTGGTGCACCTGCCCGACACCGAGGTGCCGGCGGGGCGCACCGTCTTCCACGGCGAGCACCTGCAGGCCGACTACGGCGGGCGCCCGGTGTTCGGCGGCGACGGCGTCGAGCTCACCGTCCGAGGGCCGGAACGCATCGCGCTCACCGGGCCCAACGGAGCGGGCAAGTCGACTCTGCTCCGGCTGGTCAGCGGTGACCAGACGCCGGTGTCCGGGACGGCGACCCGGGCCGAGGGCCGGGTGGCCTACCTGTCCCAGCGGCTCGACCTGCTCGACCCCGGGCGCACGGTCGCCGAGAACCTCGCCACCTTCGCCCCGGCTCTCGCCGATGCCGACCGGATGAACCTGCTGGCCCGGTTCCTGTTCCGGGGCAGCCGCGCCCATCTGCCGGTGGCGGTGCTGTCCGGCGGCGAGCGGCTCCGGGCCACCCTCGCCTGTGTGCTGTTCGCCGAACCGGCGCCGCAGCTGCTGCTGCTCGACGAGCCGACGAACAACCTGGACCTGGACAGCGTCGCGCAGCTGGAGAGCGCGCTCAACGCGTACCAGGGTGCCTTCGTGGTGGTGAGCCACGACGAGCGTTTTCTGGCGGCGATCGGCGTGCAGCGCCGGCTGCGGTTGGCCGGCGGGCGGCTGACCGACGTCGGCGCCTGATCGATCAGCGGCGCCGCCAGCGGATCGGCAGGCGCTTCACGCCGCGCTGGAAGTTCGAGCGCAGGTAGGCGGGCGGGCCCGCGTACGTGATGTCGGCGGTGCGGGCGAGCAGCGCCTCGAACAGCGCACGGAGCTGGCACCGGGCCAGGTGCGCCCCGAGGCAGAAGTGTGGACCATGGCCGAAGACGAGGTGCGGGTTGGGGTGGCGGGTCAGGTCGAGGCGGTCGGGCTCGGCGAAGACGCGTTCGTCACGGTTGGCCGATGCGAACGAGACCACCACCTTGTCCCCGGCCCGCACCGGCGCGCCGCCGACGGTGGTGTCCGCCGTGGCGGTGCGCCGGAACACCATCACCGGCGTCCACCAGCGCAGCAGCTCGTCGACGGCGGTGTCGAACAGCGCCGGGTCCAGCCGCAGCCGCGCCAGCTCAGCCGGGTGCTCCAGCAGCGCGATCATCGCGCCCGGCAGGCCGTTGCGGATCGTCTCGTTGCCGGCCACGGCGAACAGCCAGAACATGTTCTCGAACTCGTCCACCTCGAGCCGGTCGTCGCCCTGCTCGGCCAGCAGGATGGACATGACGTCCGGCCCCGGGCGGCGGCGCTTCGACTCGGCCAGCAGGTGGGCGTACGCGTAGAGGTCGGCCATTCCGGCGCGGGTCCGCGGATCCGGCATCCGGCCGTCGGCGTCCGGGGCGGGCCGGTGCCGCAGCGCCTCCCGGGCCGCGGCGGTGCCGCTGAGCGGGTCGAACGCGGCCGAGACGGCGTGGTCCGGGTCCTGGAAGCCGATCACCCGGTTCGACCAGTCGTACAGCAGCCAGCGGTCCGGCTCCGGCACGCCGAGCACGTCCGCGAGCGTGAGCAGCGGCAGGTCGGCGGCGAGGTCGCGGGCGAAGTCGCAGGTGCCCTCGTCCGCGTCGCCCAGCGCGCGGTCGACGAGCGCCGCCGCGTTCATCCGGATCGACGCCTCCAGCGCGGCGACCGCGCGCGGGGTGAACGAGCGGGCGACCGGCCGGCGCAGCCGGCCGTGTTCCGGCGGGTCCATGTTGAGCATCATCCGCCGCACGTACCCGAGGTCCTCGGGGGTGGCCGGGTCGCGGATCTGGGTGGCGCCGAGCCGGGACGAGAAGAGCCGCGCCCGCTTGAGCACGTCCGTCACGTCGGCGTGCCGGAGCACCAGCCAGAAGCCCGGCCCGCCGGGCAGGCCGAGCAGCGGCGGCTCCTCGACCCACACCACCGGGCCGGCCGCGCGCAGCGTGGCGAGCAGGTCGTACGGGACGCCGTCAACGTAGGTGCGGGGGTCGACCAGCGGCGTGGGATCGACCGTCACTGCCCGAGGAACTCCTCGAGCACCGTGGCCAACCGCACCGGGGTCTCGTACATCGCGTAGTGCCCCGCGTTGGCGAGCACCTCGAGCCGGGCGTTGGGGTAGTGGCGCAGCCACGTCTCCCGCATCGTGTCAGCGCCCAGCGCCGGATCGTGCTCGCCGACGACGGCGAGCGCCGGCACCGGGTTGCCCTTCACCTCGTCGGTGAAGTCGGTACGCGCCCACGCAATCAGGTACGCGCCGAACGCCTCCCGGTTGGAGTGGTCGAGGGAGAACCGGACCATCTCGTCGAGCCAGCGGCCGGACAGCCGATTGCCGGTGGTGAGGTCGATGATGGCGCGCCGGTTGTCCGGGTTGGCGGCCGCCCCGTCGAACAGCGCCCAGCTCCGTAGGTCGAAGGGGACCCCGCCGGCGGGGACCGGGCTGATGCCGACGAGGCGTTCCACCCGCCCGGGAGCGTCGGCGAGGACCCGCTGGGCGGCGCTGCCGCCCATCGAGTGCCCGACCACCGAGAACGTGTCCCAGCCGAGGGAGTCGGCGAGGTCCACGGCGTCGCCGGAGATCTCGGCGATGCTGTGGTCGCCCGCGACCCCGGTGCGCTCGCCGTATCCGCGGTAGTCGAGGAACGCCCAGGTGAAGCGCTCGGTGTCGATCAGCTCCGGCAGCCAGCCCCAGCCCTGTGCCGAGCCGAACCATCCGTGCAGGGCCAGTACCTTGCGTGGTCCGTGACCGATGCTGATGTGGCTGATCGTCATGGCGGCGACCCCTTCCGCGGTCGCGGCGCTGCGACCGAGGTGAACGACCTGACAACCGGTGACACCGACGGTGTGACAGCGACCGTAGCCCGCGCCCGGGCCGAAGGGAAGAGCGGTCGACGGTCGTCGCGCCATCCACAAGATCGATCGATTGCCGCAACCGCTGTTCATTCCCGCGACAGAGGCCGATGGAGCCAAAAGAGGCTTTGCGCCGTTTGCGAATTATGCGCGCTATGTCAGGTTTGGCTCACTAGGCTCGATCGTGTCATCCAGCCGCCGACCCGGTACCCGAAGGCGGGCTCGTACTGCTCGGCCGGCGCACCGTGCGGGCGCCGACCCTGCGTCACCACCGGGCGGCTGGCCGCCGTCGGCGAAGCTTACGGAAGATGCGTGAGTCACGATGAAGGACGCGGACACCATGGTCCTGCCCCGGCTCGGGGCGGAGAAGGCCGGCATCGAGGACCCCTGGGACGAGGACCCCCCGCCGGGGGAAGTGCCGACCCCGGGGCGTCCGGCGGCCGGCACCGCGGTCCGGCGGGCCGCCGACTGGCTGGCGCCGGCGTTGCTGACGGGCGTCCTCGGCGCCCTCCGGGCCGGCATGCCCGGCCTGAGCGCGGAGGAGCTGGCCACCTGGCGGGCCGCCACCGCATCCTGGCGGGACGACTGGTCGGCGCCGCCGCACTGGGGCGACAGCGCGATCACGCCGTACCACCTGCTGATCCGCGCATGGGTCGAGGTGTTCGGTAGTTCCGACCTCACCCTGCGCGTACCGTCCATCCTGGCCATGCCGCGGCCGCGGCGCCATCGAGGACCACCTGACCAGCATTCGCATCCACGCCGCCACCAACCCGCGCACGGGCAACCAGTGGAAGGGCGTCTACACCCCCGACGTGGTCGCCCTCGGCGAGGGCCCGACGTCCTGGGCCGACTACTTCAACCAGCAGAAGCGGTGGGCGGCCGGCATCTGCGAGATCCTCCTCCGCCCCGAGCTGCGGGCGCCACGCGAGCTGCGGTCACGGCGGCGCTGGCAGTACCGGCTGTTGCAGTTCTACTACCCGAGCGCGGCGGTCAGCCTGCTGCTGGGCAACGTCGCCACCGCGATGTACCTGCTCACCGGGGTCGGCGCGGCGCAGCTCGACGCCACCGTGTGGGCCACGCTGTGGGGCTCGACCTTCGGCACCTGGTTCGTGCTGTGGCTCTGGCTCCGACGGTTCAACATCGCGCCCCACGAACGGGAGGAGATCGGCATGGTCGGCATGGCGCTGGCGCTGTTCGCCGGTCGCGTCTACGTGGCTGCCGGTTTCGCCGCGCTGCTGCGCCGCAAGCTGGGGTTCGTGGTGACGGCCAAGGGAAAGCTGCGCACCACCGAGTCGCTCGGCACGTTCCGGCTGCACCTCTGCTGGGCGGCCGCCGCCGGCCTGCTCGGCGCGAGTTTCGTACTGGGCAACAGTGCGCCGCTACTGCGGGCCTGGCCGATCCTCACCCTGCTCACCGGTCTCGGTCCGCCGTTGATCGCGCTCGTGACGAACCTCGGGGCGAGGCGGGAGCAGCCCGACGGGACGGCCGAGCCGGCCGCCCGTGCGGCGGGCGAGGAGCGCCGCGCCCCGGCGGCGGTCGCCGTCGACGGGAGCGCACGGTGGTGAGGCTGACCCTGCCGCGGGTCGCGCTGGTGCTGGTCGGCGCGCTGTTGCTGACGTACGCCTTCAAGGTCGCCCCGGCCACCGTGGACGGCCCCCGGAAGACGACCCCGTCCGACCGGATCGCGCAGGCCGGACCGGACGTGGTGGCGCCGGCCGTGGCGAGCGAGCCGCCCCCGCCGCCACCGGCCGTCTTCCCGCCGGGCGGCAGGACGTTCATCGGCGTCATGACCGACAAGGGCCCGTACGACCTCACGCCGGTGGACACGTTCACCGCGGCCGCCAGACACCAGCCGCAGGTCCTGCTCTTCAGCGTGGGCTGGGGCGCCGCCCCGTTCGACCGGACGCTCTTCGACCGCATCCGCGACCGCGGCATGCTGCCGATGCTCGGCTGGGAGCCGTGGGACGAGCGGGTCGACGCGGCCGCCCGGAAGCGGAAGCTGACCACCCGGCAGATCGACAAACTTCGGTCGGACCAACCTGCCTACCGACTGTCGCGCGTCGCGCGCGGAGACTTCGACAGCCATCTGCTGGCCTGGGCCGAGGGGATCAGGTCGCTGGGCTACCCGGTGGCCATCCGCTTCGCCCACGAGATGAACGGCCACTGGTACCCGTGGTGCGGGGCGGTCAACGGCAACCGGCCGGGCGACTACGTGAAGGCGTGGCGCCACGTGCACGACCTGTTCCGGGACGCCGGGGCCACCAACGTCATCTGGGTGTGGAGCGCCAACGTCAGGTGGAGTGACGCGGCCCCGGCGCTCGCCCCGCTCTATCCGGGCGACGGCTACGTCGACTGGATCGGTATGACCGGCTACTACGGCAGCGGTGCCTTCTCGCAGTACCGCCCCTTCGACGCGATCTTCAAGCGGACCGTCACCGAGATCCGCGCCTTCAGCCGCAAGCCGCTGGTGATCACGGAAACCGCGGCGTCCGAAGCCAGCGAGCGAAAGGCCGAATGGATCAGTCAGACGTTCCGGATGCTGCCCGACTACCCGGACATCATCGGACTGATCTGGTTCGAGGTGAACAAGGAACGGGACTGGCGCATCGTCAGCTCTGCCGCTGCCAGCAAGGCGTTCGCCGAGGCGGTGGCCGTGCCCCGGTACGACGTCAGCTGGTCACCGGAGGCGGTCCCGCGAGGCGAGGTCGGCCGGTAGCCGGGGTGGTGCGGACCCGTCCGGGGACGCGCCCCGGGCTCCGCTGGTCTCCACGAGGGGCGCCGCACGGCGCCGCTTGCGGCGCGCCCACCCATATGGCGTCGCCCTGGCCGGGTACACCAAGGCGTTAACGGGCCAAAAAGGCACAACCGGGTCATGCCGCGTCCCCTAGCTTGGTCCCAGAGCGGGCCGGGTGGTCGTGTCCGCCGCGCGAACGGAGGGGCAGATGATTCGACGCCGGTTCATCGCACGCCGCCTGCTGCCCGCGGTCGCCGGGCTGAACGTTCTCGCGCTCGCCGCGTGCGGCGGTTCGACGCCGGTCCGGCAGGGACTGCGCGACCGGACGGTGGCCAGCTCCGCCGACGTCCCGGCGACCGGCGGGGGCGAGATCAGGGCACCGCGCGAGTTCAGCGGCATCGCCTGGCTCGCCACCACGGGCAGCGACGAGACGCCGCAGGAGGTCTTCCTGGTCTGCCACGACACGAGGGACAACGAGGCCGAGCGCGACCTGCCACGCCTCGCGATCGTGCGGACCCCCGTCGATCCCAACGGGATCATCGTCCAGGAGCTGGACGTCGACTTCCCCAGCATCCCGAACGACCTCGAGAGCATCGCCCGGTTGCCCGGCCGCAACGAGGCCCTGCTGGTCGAGGGCAACGCCGACGGCGACGACCCTGATCCCACCATCTATCTCGCCAAGTGGGACGAGGAGCTCAACGTCGAGATCGCGGGCTCGGTGCCGTGGCCCGATACGCCCGAGCCGCTGGTGAACGTCGAGGCGACGGCCGTCGCAACGGTTGGCGGGAGGAACTACTTCGTGTACGCCGAGCGGGCGGAGGGCAGCGACACCACCAACGTCAACATGACCCTCCTGACGGTCAGCGAGGACGGCGAGATCACATTCGGCAAGGAGTGGACGTCGGTTCCCTTCACGGCGGCCGAGCCGCCGGGTGCGCGCCCTGCCTCGGGCATGGACATCGACGCGCACGGCAACATCTACATCTCGTCCGCGTACGATCCGGGCGACCTCGGCCCCTTCGACAGCGCCGTGTACCGCGCGGCCACGGTCCGCCCGGGCGGTGCCATCGGGGCGAGGCTGCGTCCGGTCGAGCCGCCCCAGCAGCTCGCCCGAAGCTCAGGGCTCAAGGTCGAAGGCGTCGGACTGGTCGCCGGCGCGCTGCCGATCTTCATCGGCGACGACGACGAGGACTACGGCGGGCTCCTTCGCCAGCTGCGGGTGACCGAGCCGAGCAGCCGGCCGCACGGACGCTGGCCGCGCTGAGCGGCCGCGCCGACCAGCGGTCAGCGCGCCGCTCGGCGGAGGCTGCCGCGGATCCACGGCGGGCAGCCCCCGTCCGCCTCCGCCTCGGCCAGATATCGGCGGCCTCCCGGCGGGCCGTCATTTCCAGGATGTCGTCTCCGGCGTCCACGGGGTCGGCCTTGCCGCCGCCGCCGGAGAGCAGGCCGGGCGCGTGCGCCTCCGGCGCGCCGCGTCGGATGAGCAGCCAGCGACCGTCCCGGTGCGGGAACACCTCGACGTTGACGACGAACGCCGGGCGGCCACCCGGGTCCGGCAGCCCACTCCTTGCGGGCCTCGGGGAGCGGCGCTCAGTTGGCCGTCCCCGGCGAGCCGGGTGCGCGGCGGGTGTCGAGCCGGCCGACCGCCTCGACCAACTCGGGAAAGGTGTCGACGAAGGCACTGACGTGGCGTACGTCGAAGTCCTCGCGGCTGCGCACACCGCTCTGCAGGCAGGCAATGAAGTGCAGGCCGGCGCCGCCGGCGGCCAGGGCGTCCCCCGGGGAGTCACCCACGTACACGCACCGCCCCGGAGCCAGTCCGGTGGCCGCGAGCAACTCGTCGAACACCCGGGGGGCGGGCTTGCCGTACCGGGTGTTGCCCGCGTGGTAGACCGCCCGCACCCGCTCGGCCAGGACGTGATCCGGCGCCAGCAGGTGCTCGACCTCGGCCTCGGTACGCGAGGTCAGGAGCAGCACCGTGCGGCCGCACTGGACCAGTCGGTCAAGGGCGCGCAGGTTCTCGGGTGCGATCGCGTCGAGCCGGCCGTCGTGGACGTAGCGGCGCAGGACCTCCCGGTAGGCGGCGTCGAACCGGTCGACGTCGAGCCCGGGTGAGCGCTTCGGCATCGCGTCGAGCAGCGGCTCGCCCCAGGTGGCCAGGTGCACCGCCCGGGCCATCGGCGCGCGGCCCAGCGCCGCCAGGACCTCGTTCTCCAGCTCGAAACAGACCGCCTCGGTGAGGCAGAGCGTGTCGTCGACGTCGACAACCACGGCCTCGATCACGTGCCCGAGCCTAGCCCGCTGCCATGGACGGCGGCGTTCGTCGGTGCCCGCCGTCGACCCGCACGGCGGCGCGGCGGCCGGACCGGGTGACACCGGTTGCGAGGGTACGTCGGG
>NZ_JBJZOG010000108.1:0-19946 GCF_047200535.1 Micromonospora mangrovicola
GGCGCGGGGGCGGCCGGGCGCGGGGGCGGCCGGGCGGCCGGCCGGGCGGGCGGGCTGCCGGGCGGGCGGGCGGGCTGCCGGGCGGGCGGGCGGACCCGGCCGACATCCTCGCCGTGGCGGTACCCCCGCAGAGATCTGGCTGGCGTGGTCGGCGAGAGAGACCTGGGTGGCATGGCCGGGCGAGAGACCTAAGTGGCGTGGTCGGGCGGGGCAAACCTGGGCGGCATGCTCGGCGAGGCTGCCCCCTGGCGCACGGCACCGGCGACGGGCCCCACGGCCCGCCGCGCGGCGATCCATCCACGACATCAAGTTTGCAGCGGCGAAAAGCCTTCCCGGCGAGGGCGGCGGCCGGCTGCCCGGCCGGCGCAGCCGCACCACCGACCCGGCTACGGCCCGGAAGGAGGGCTGGTGGCTCAGGACAGGACGAGCCAGGCCACCAAAACGACCACCACGACGACGACGCCGATGCCGGCAATGAGCGGCAGCCGGGACGGCGCCGGCGCGGCGGCAGCGGGATCGGGATCGGGCGACTCGACGAAGGCCCGGAACTGCGCGGTGTTGCCGCTGGGGTCGGTGTAGTTGTCTGCCATGCGCGTGACCCTAGCGAAACGCGTCGAGCCGCAGGATCCCGCCGGGCCGGTGCGGCGAACCCCGATCCGGCCGGCCGAGGCGTCCGCCGACCGGGTGGTGACGGCAACCGGTCCGGACGGCCGGGCCCGGGCGGCCACCTGGCCGCCTACGGTGCAGAGGTGGGGGTGCAGCGGCTGGTCGCCGCGCTGGTGACGGCGCTGCTGGCCGGTTGCGGCCCGGCCACCGCGGCGACCGGGGAGCCGGCTCCGCGCGCCGCCCGGCCCGCCCCGCAGCGGACGTACGCGGTCGGCGTGCGGCACTTCGTCGTCGACCCGGGCGGCCCCCGGCCGCTGCCGGTCACCGTCTGGTACCCGGCGGCTCCCCCCACCCCGGCGGCGACGATGCTCGCGGCGACGCCGCCCGCTGCGACGCCGGCCGCTGCCACCACGGCCGTCCCGGCGGTGCGTCCCGGGGTCCCGGTGGCCGAGGGCCGGTTCCCGGTGGTGGTCTACAGCCACGGGCTGCGCAGCCTTCCCGAGCTGCACGCGCCGCTGACCACCCGGTGGGCCGCCGCCGGGTTCGTGGTGGCGGCGCCGACCTTTCCGCGTACCAACCTGCGGGCCCGGGACTTCACCCGGGCTGACGTGCGCAACCAGCCCGCCGACGGGTGGCGCCTGATCCGTCACCTGGTACGCCTCGACAGCCGGGACGGGGAGCCACTGGCCGGGCACCTGGACGTCGTCCGGATCGCCGCTGCCGGGCACTCGGCCGGCGGCTTCACCACGGCCGGCATGTTCGTCCCGGGGCACTCGACGCGGCTGCGTGCCGGCATCGTGATCGCCGGCGGCGGGCTGGCCGGCAGCTTCGCCGGACCGGTCGCGCCGCTGCTGTTCGTGCACGGCGGGGCCGACCCGATCGTGCCCGAGTCGGTCGGTCGGGCGGCGTACGCCCGCAGCCTCGGCCCGGCCGCCTTCCTGGGCCTACCCGGGCAGGGCCACGGCGAGTACCTGGCCCCGGGCCGCCCCGGCTTCGCCCAGGTCCTGGCCACCACCACCGACTTCCTGCGCTGGACCCTCTACGACGACCGCGCCGCCCTGCGCCGCCTTCCCACCGACGCCCTCCTGCCCGGCGTCACCACCCTCACCACCCGCGCCCTTCCCGCGTGACGATCACGGGCGGCCCGCTCACCGTCGGCCGATGTCCGCCCCCGGCCACCCGGTGCGGCGAGGCACAATCGTCTTCATGCCTCGACGCCGCGCCGCCCTGGTCGCCGCCGCCCTGCTCAGCGCCGGCCTGGCCGGCTGCTCCGGGATCGCCGCCCCGGCCGCCCGGCCCGCGCCGAGCGCCCCGCCGAAGGCCACCACCCCGGCCCCGCGGGTACCCACCGGGCACGCCCCGGCCGAGCGCTTCGCGGTGGGCGTTCGCCAGCTCAAGCTGAACCGCGGCGGTGACCGCCCCCTGCCGGTGACCGTCTGGTACCCGGCCCGGGGCGCGGCGGGCGGGGAGCCGGAGCGGTCCGCGCCGGCCGCGACCGGGCGATTCCCGGTGGTGATGTTCAGCCACGGGCTGGGTGGCCGGCCGGAGGACTACCAGCTGTTGCTGAGCCGCTGGGCGGCGGCCGGGTTCGTGGTGGCCGCCCCGAAGTTCCCGCACACCGGCGCCGGGGGCGACGGCAACCCGCTCGACGTGCTCAACCAGCCGGCCGACGTGTCGTACGCCCTGACCCAGGTGCTCGCCCTCGACCGGAAGGCAGGCGACCCGCTGCGCGGCCGGTTGGACGCCGACCGGGTGGCCGCGGCCGGGCACAGCGCGGGCGGGGTGACCACGATCGGGCTTTTCACCGCGGGACGGGACGATCGGCTCGACGCCGGGATCGTCTTCGCCGGTACCGCGCTCGGCGTCGGCACCGGGTTCGCCGGGGCCGCCGCGCCACAGCTCTTCGTCCACGGCGAGGCCGACGAGGTGGTGAGCTACGCCGCCGGCAGGGCGGTCTACGACGCGGTGCCCTGGCCGAAGGCGATGCTCAGCCTGCCCCGGGGCGACCACGGCCGGGCCCTGCTCAGCGACGGGAAGGCACTGCGGGTGGTGGCCGACACCACCCTCGAGTTCCTGCGTTGGACGCTGTACGGCGACGCGGCGGCGAAGAAGCGGCTCCCCGCCGACGCCACCCGAGGTGGCCTGGCCACCCTGGACGACCACCTCTGAGCGGCCGTCCGGGGCGGCGGCACGGGTCAGGCGGTGTGGTCGACGACCACCTTGCCGAAGACCTCGCCCGAGTGCAGGCGGGCGAACGCCTCCTCGATCCGGCTGAACGGCACCACGCTGTCCACCACCGGGCGCACCTCGTGCTCGGCGCAGAACGCGAGCAGCTGGGTGAGCTCGTCCGGGGTGCCCATCGAGGTGCCGAGGATCTCCAGCTGCATGGCGAAGACCCGGCGCAGGTTGACCTTTGGCTCGTGCCCGGCGGTGGCACCGGAGACCACGATCCGGGCCATCGGGGCGGCCGACTTCAGCGAGTGGTCGAAGGTGGCCGCGCCGACCGTCTCGATCACCACGTCGACCCGCTCGGGCAGCCGGGCGCCGGGCTCCAGCGCGGTGGCCCCCAGCTCGGTGATGCGTTCCCGCTTGGCGGCGTCGCGGCTGGTCGCGTACACCCGCTTGCCGAGCGCGACGCCGAGCGCGACGGCGGCCGTGGCCACGCCCCCGCCGGCCCCCTGGACCAGCACCGACTCGCCCTCGTCCACCCGGCCCTTGGTGGTGAGCATCCGCCACGCGGTGAGCCAGGCCGTGGGCAGGCACGCCGCGTCGGTGGGCGAGAGGCCGGCCGGCAGCGGCAGCAGGTTCAGCCGGGGTACGGCCACCCGCTCGGCGAAGGTGCCGGGGAAGTGCTCGGAGAGGATGGAGACCCCGCGCGGGTCGCCCGCGGTGGGCACCACGGGGTAGATGACCACCGCGTTGCCGTCCGGGTCGGTGCCGACCGCGTCGCAGCCGAGGATCATCGGTAGTTGGTCGGCGACGAGGCCCACCCCGCGCAGCGACCACAGGTCGTGGTGGTTGAGCGAGCTGGCCCGTACCTGCACGGTCACCCAGTCTTCCTGCGGGTGGGTCGGCTCGGGGCGGTCGCCGACGGTGAGCGCGGCGAGCGGGTTGTCGGCGTCGAGGGCCGAGGCATAGGCGGCACGCATGATCGGCACCGTAACAAGCTGAGCGCCCGTTAAGAAGGGACCCTTCTTGTGCAAAGCGCAATAAGAAGGGCCCCTTCCCTCGATTCAGCGACGGGCGACCCCGTCGCGACGGGCCGCCTCGGCGACCGCCTCGGTCACGGCCGGGGCGACCCGCGGGTCCAGCGGGGAGGGCACGATCGCCTCCGCGGTCAGCGACTCGGCGACCACGCCGGCGATGGCGTCGGCGGCGGCCACCTTCATCCCGTCGGTGATCCGGGTGGCCCGGGCGTCCAACGCGCCGCGGAACACGCCGGGGAAGGCGAGCACGTTGTTGATCTGGTTGGGATAGTCGCTGCGGCCCGTGGCGACCACCGCGACGTGCCGGGCGGCCACCTCGGGGTGCACCTCGGGGGTGGGGTTGGCCAGCGCGAAGACGATCCCGTCCGCGGCCATTCCGGCCACCGCCGCCTCGGGGATCTGCCCGCCGGAGACGCCGACCAGCACGTCCGCGTCGCGCAGCGCCTCGGTGATGTCACCGCGGCGGCCCTCGGCGTTGGTGGTCTCGGCCAGTTCGGCCTTGGTCCCGGTCAGCTCGCGGTGCCGGCCGATGATGCCCTTGGAGTCGCAGACGATCACCTGGTCGGGGTTGACGCCCCCGGCGACCAGCATCCTGGTCACCGCGACCCCGGCCGCGCCGGCCCCGCTGACCGCCACCCGCAGGTCGCCGAGCTTGCGGTTGAGCAGGGTGGCCGCGTTGCGCAGCGCGGCCAGCACCACGATCGCGGTGCCGTGCTGGTCGTCGTGGAAGACCGGGATGGACAGCGCCTCGTCCAGCCGCCGCTCCACCTCGAAGCAGCGCGGCGCGCTGATGTCCTCCAGGTTGATCCCGCCGAACGAGGGCGCGAGCGCCCGCACCGTCGCCACGATCTCGTCCACGTCCTGGGTGTCCAGGCAGACCGGTACCGCGTCCACGCCCGCGAACTGCTTGAACAGCACCGCCTTGCCCTCCATCACGGGCAGCGCCGCACGCGGGCCGATGTTGCCGAGGCCGAGTACGGCGGAGCCGTCGGTGACCACGGCGACGGTGTGCGACACCCAGGTGTAGTCGTCGGCGAGGTCGGGCTCGGCGGCGATCGCCTCACAGACCCGGGCCACGCCCGGGGTGTACGCGAGGGAGAGGTCCTCCCGGCTGGTGAGCGGGACGGTCGAGGCGACCGCCATCTTGCCCCCGAGGTGCAGCCGGAAGACGGGATCAGCGGGGTCCGGGGTGGACGAAGACATGGTGACTCCAGGATCTGTCGAGCAGATGGACCGGCCGGCTCGGCGCGCGATGGTCTGCGGCCAGCGGGGCGGCGGTGCGGGGGGTCACCCGGGCACTTTCCGAGCATAGTCACGCGCCCGGCGCTCGGATGTGAGCGGGGTCATATCCGCCGGCGCCGCTTTCCACCCCTGACCCGCGCTGGACGCGGCCAGTACCGGGCCACCACCCGACCCCGGACGTCGGCCACCCCGTACGCCCGGGAGTCGTCGGCGACCAGGTCGTTGTCGCCGCGCAGCCACCAGCCGCCGTCCTGCGGACGGACCGCGCGTTTGACCACGAGCAGGTCGGGACGGCTGCGGAAGACGGCGACCACCACGTCCCCCGGGCGCACCGGCCGGCCCCCGGGACGCACCAGCACAGCGTCGCCGTGGCGCAGCGTCGGAACCATGGACGGGCCCGTGACCAGCACGGCCGCCAGCGGGCCGCGCAGCACGGGCGCGGCAGGTCCGTTCGCGGCACGCACCGGGTTTCACCTCTCGCCCGCCGGGGAGCATGTCCAGGAGTAATGTCGTCTCCGATCATCGCAAACATCCCATGGAGGACCCTGATGCGCCTTCCCCGCATCCTCACGCCGCGTGTGACCGTCAGCGCCCACTGCGACCTTCCGTGCGGCGTGTACGACCCGGCGCAGGCCCGGATCGAGGCCGAGTCGGTGAAAATGATCTGCGAGAAGTACCAGTCGAACACCGACCCGGAGTTCCGCACCCGCGCGATCCTGATCAAGGAGCAGCGCGCCGAGTTGGTCAAGCACCACCTGTGGGTGCTCTGGACCGACTACTTCAAGCCGGCTCACTTCGAGAAGTACCCGCACCTGCACCAGCTCTTCAACGAGGCCACCAAGCTGGCCGGCGCGGCCGGGGCCAAGGGCGCGACCGACCCGGCGAAGGCCGACGAGCTGCTCTCCAAGATCGACGAGATCTCGAAGATCTTCTGGGAGACCAAGCAGGCGTGAGTCTGCCCCCGGCACCGACGATCCGGCCGGCGCGTCCCGAGGACGTGCCGGCCGTCGTCGCGATGGTGCACGAACTCGCCGCGTACGAACGCGCCCCCGAGCAGTGCCACCTCACCGAGGAGCAGCTGACCGCCGCGCTCTTCGGGGCCGACCCAGGTGGCGGCGCGGCTTCGGACGCGCCGAGCCGCAGTGGTCGGAGCCCGGCCCCGGCGCTGTACGGGCACGTCGCGGTTGACGCGGCCGACCAGCCGGTCGGCTTCGCTCTCTGGTTCCTCAACTTCTCCACCTGGGAGGGCGTGCACGGCATCTACCTGGAGGACCTGTTCGTCCAGCCGGCCGCCCGGGGCACCGGGGCGGGCCGGCGGCTGCTCGCCACCCTCGCGGCGATCTGCGTCGAGCGCGGCTACCGGCGGCTGGACTGGTGGATGATCAACTGGAATCCGGCGGCCCGCTTCTACGCCGCGATCGGTGCCACCCCGATGGACGAGTGGGTGCCGTACCGGCTCACCGGGCGGGCGTTGCACGACCTGGCCGCGCAGGCGACGGCCGTACCACTCGGCCGGACGACCGACCGGGTAGAGTCCCGCACCGGGGGGGATGAGGCGTGACTCAACTGACCGGCCAGCCGACGACCGACGACGTCGTGCACCTCACCGTGCCCGCCGACGGCGGCTACCTGGGCGTGCTCCGCACCGCCACGGCCGGCCTCGCGGCCCGGCTCCAGTTCGCCCTCGACGAGATCGAGGACCTGCGCATCGCGGTCGACGAGGCCTGCGCGATGCTGCTCGCCATCGCCACCCGCAACGCCGAACTGGAGTGCCGGTTCGCGGTCACCGAGGACGCGCTGACGGTCGAGGTGACCGTGCCGACCGTGCGGGGCGCGACGCTCCCCTCCGAGTCGTCCTTCGCGTGGAAGGTGCTCACCGCGCTCACCACCGCCGCCTCCGCGCAAGCCGCCGCGGGCCGCGCCACCATCTCGCTGCTCACCCGCCGCGCCTCCGACTACTGACCGGCGGGGCCGCCGGACGGCACGACGTGCGGCCGGCTGGGGTGCCTTCCGCGCCGGACAGCCCGACTTGCGGCCAGCCGGGGTGCCGTCCGCGCCGGACGACCCGACTTGCGGCATGCCGAGTCGATCAATCGATCGCCGGCCGCCGGGGGCGGCCGGCGGACGTGGCTCAGTGGAAGCCGAGCGCCCGGTTCGTGGGGGCGCTGACCAGGAAGCCGATCACGCCGAGGCCGAGCGCCATCAGCGGGAGGCCCAGCCAGCCCAGGCCGCCCTGGATCATGTACCAGCCGACCGGCAGCAGCATGAGCTGAAGCACGATGGCTGGCGCCCGGCCACCGGCGCGCCGACGGGCCAGCGCGCCACCGAGGGCCCAGAGCGCCACCGCCCCGGCGACCGCGAACGCGGTCACCAGCAACGCCGAGGCCAGATCGTGGGTGGTCGCGGTCAGGTCGGACCAGATCAGCCACACCGCGACCAGGCCGAGGGCCACCGCCTCGGCACGTAGCAGGCGTACCGCCCAGAGGAGCGTGGCGGGCAGCGGCACGGAGTCGATGGTCACGGGCGTCACGATACCCGTGGGTAGGCGCGGTACAGTGCCGCCCATGCGGGCCGTCCTGGTGGTCAATCCGAAGGCCACCACCACCAGCGAGCGCAGCCGGGACGTCCTGGTCCGGGCGCTGCGCAGTGAAGTCGACCTGTCGGTGCGGTACACCCGTCGCCGGGGCCACGCCATGGACCTGGCCCGGGAGGCCGCCGAGGAGGGCGTCGACCTGGTGGTCTCGCTCGGTGGCGACGGCACGGTCAACGAGGTGGTGAACGGTCTGATGGCGGCCGAGCCGCCGACGTTCCGCACGGGTGACACCCCGGCGGAGCGGCTGCCGGCGCTGGCCACCGTGCCGGGCGGCTCGACCAACGTCTTCGCCCGTGCCCTCGGGCTGCCGCGGGAGTGGCCGGACGGGACCAGCATGATCCTGGAGGGGCTGCGGCTGGGCCGGTCACGGACGATCGGGCTGGGCCGGGCGGACGACCGCTACTTCACCTTCTGCGCCGGCTTCGGCATCGACGCGGCCGTCATCCAGCGCGTGGAGCAGGCCCGCAGGCGCGGCCGGGTGTCCACGCCGGCGCTCTACTTCCGCTCCACCGCGGCCCAGTACTTCATGGGCTCGGACCGGCGGCATCCCGCCATCGCCCTGGAGCGGCCGGGTGAACCCGCCGAGACGGAGCTGGCCACGGTCATCATCCAGAACACCGCGCCGTGGACGTACCTGGGCGAGCGGGAGATCAATCCGAATCCGGAGGCGTCCTTCGATCTCGGGTTGGACGTGCTGGCGATGCGGCAGCTCAAGGTGGCGAGCACGACACGCACCGTCACCCAGTTCTTCTCCCGTACACCCGATCCGCGCGGCAAGCAGGTGCTCCGGCTGCACGACGCGGCGGAGTTCACCCTGCTCTCGGCTCGCCCGCAGGCGTTCCAGCTCGATGGGGACTATCTGGGCGAACGGGAGAAAGTCAGATTCACATCCGTACCGGCCGCACTGAGAGTAATCTGCTAGGTCTCGGGTACTCCCGTCGGTTGACGCGGTGACCCGCCGCACTTCTGCGGTGGCACGCCACACCGAAGGGAAGGTGCCGGAAATGTCAGCAACATCACGCGACCTCTACTATATTGATCCTCGACTGTGGTACGCCGGGTAACCAGAGCGCTCTGAAACCCGGACAAAAGGGTGGTGAGCCCGCTCACTGTTCGGAGTTTTTCCGAGCGCCACCCTTGACATCGCGGTAGTTCGTGAAAGTATTCACAAGCGAACTTGTGCTACCGGGACATTGCCTGGATATGCTCGGCAGGTTGAGCTGTTCCAGCAGGTCCTGGGGCCCGCAGCCTGCTCACGCAGCGCCGAATTGACGGATGCTGACCGTCACCGATCGGCTATGCGGATGCATATAGGAAAAGCAACGAAGCGTTATCTGGCCACCCACAAAGAATGAGGAGTGTTGCCGCCATGGACTGGCGCCACGATGCCGTCTGCCGCGACGAGGACCCGGAGCTGTTCTTCCCGATCGGGACGTCCGGTCCGGCCCTCCTGCAGGTGGAGCAGGCCAAGGCCGTCTGCCGGCGCTGCCCGGTGACCGACCAGTGCCTGCAGTGGGCGCTGGAGTCCGGTCAGGACGCCGGCGTCTGGGGCGGGATGAGCGAGGAGGAGCGCCGCGCGGTGAAGCGTCGCGGCGGTTTCCGGGTGCTGCGCGCTCACTCCGCCTGATCGCACCACAGCTACACGCCCCGGCCGGGTCACCGCCGGGGCGTTCTGCTGTCCGGGACCCATGACGTCCCGGTACCCCGGTCGCCGCCCTTCCTGATCACGGAGAGGGCGGCGACGGGCGTCACAGCGGCACCCAGCCGGCGGTGGCGGCGTCCACCCGCCGCAACACCAGGTCGGCGAGCTCCGGCAGGTCCGTGAGCGGATCTGCCACCGCCACCGCGCCGGCCTCCCCAGCCCCCGCCGCCACACCGTCGTGGAATAGGCCCGGCGCGAGGAAGTAGGCGGCCACCGCCACCCGGCGCGCCCCGGCCGCGCGCAGCTTCGCCACCGCGACCTCGGCCGTCGGGGGTGCCGCCGAGGCGTACGACACACGGCACCGCAGGCCCAGCTCGGCGGCGAGGGCCGCGGCGACCCGGCCCACCGAGCCACGCGCCCGGGCGTCCCTGGTGCCGGCCGCGGCCAGCACCAGGGCGTCGTACCCGCCGGGGTACGCCTCGGCCAGCCGGCGGCGCAGCCCGGCCAGCAGGTCCGCGTCCACCACCCCGTCGGCCGGACCCAGCACCCCGGTGACCCGTACGTCGATCGGCGCGCCCGCCTCCCGGGCGGCGGCCACCGCCGCCGGGATGTCGACCTTGCGGTGGTACGCGGCGGTCAGCAGCAGCGGCACCAGCACCGCCCGGCGCTGACCGGCGGCGGCGAGGTCGCGCAGCACGGCGGTCGGTCCCGGCGCGGTGTGGTCCAGCCAGCTCGGCAGCACCGGGGTGCCGGGACGGGCGGCCGCCACCGCCCGGGCCAGCGCCCGGGTCGACTCGGCCGCCCGTGGGTCACGACTGCCGTGCGCGACCAGCACCACCGGCACCGCCGCCGGTTCGGCGGTCAGGTGTGCAGGCCGCACTCGGTCTTCTCGAACATGGCCCACCGGCCCGCCCGCGGGTCCTCCCCCGCCTTCGTCCGCCGGGTGCAGGGCCAGCAGCCGATCGAGCCGTAGCCGCGGCTGAGCAATTCGTTCACCGGAATGTCGTGGCGGGCGACGTATGCGTCCACGTCCCGCTGGGTCCAGGCGGCGATCGGGTTCACCTTGACCCTGCCCCGCCGGGCGTCGAAGGCCACCACCGGGGTGTTCGCCCGGGTGGGCGACTCGTCCCGGCGCAGCCCGGCGGCCCAGGCGTCGTACCCGGTCAGCGCCCGTTCCAGCGGCTCCACCTTGCGCAGCTGGCAGCAGTCGTCCGGGGAACGGTTGAACAACCGGGGGCCGTACTGGCCATCCTGCTGCCCGACCGTCATCCGGGGTCGGATCGACCGCACGTTCACCGGCAGCCGCCGGGCCACCTCGTCGCGGACCCTGAGCGTCTCCGGGAAGTGCAGCCCGGTGTCCAGGAAGACCACGTCGACGCCGGGCGCGACCCGGGAGACCAGGTGCGCCAGCACGCCGTCGGCCATCGAGCTGGTCACGCAGAACCGGTCGCCGAAGGTCTCGGCGGCCCAGCGGGCGATCTCCAGCGCAGGCGCGCCCTCCAGCTCCCGACCGGCCTCCTCGGCCAGCGTGCGCAGCTCCTCGGGGCCACGCCGCGTCGGGTCGGCGGGGGTCGGTCCGCCCGGCCCGACCAGGCCAAGGCCGGCGGCGGAGAGCAGGCCGCTCATCGGGTCACCGCCCGGGAGAGCAGGCCGGTGAACTTCACGCTGAACACCCGGGCGCACGCGTGGCACTCCCAGGCGCCGTGCCCGGCCTCGCTCGGCCGCAGGTCCTCCTCCCCGCAGTACGGGCAGTACAGCGGCACGGAACGGGTCTCGCTCATCGGAGTTCCTCCTCGTCGACCCTGATCACCCAGTTGGCGAAGGTCTCGCCCTCGGTCCGGCCGGCCAGGTAGCGGCGGGCCAGTCGTTCCACGTACTCCGGCAGCTCCTCGGCGGTGGTCTTCAGACCGCGCAGCTTGCGGCCGAACCCGGCGGTCTGCCCCTGCGCCATGCCGAGGCCGCCGCCGAGGTGCACCTGGAAGCCCTCCACCTGGCGGCCGTCCGGCCCCACCACGAGCTGGCCCTTGAGACCGATGTCGGCGATCTGGGTCCGGGCGCAGGCGTTCGGGCAGCCGTTGAGGTGGATGGAGATGTCGGCGTCGAAGTCGCGCAGCCGCTCCTCCAGCCGGGCCACCAGCTCCTCGCCGCGCCGCTTGGTCTCGACGATGGCGAGCTTGCAGAACTCGATGCCGGTGCAGGCCATGGTGCCGCGCCGCCAGGCCGACGGCCGGGCCTCCAGGCCGATCGTGCGCAGCTCCGCCACCAGCGAGTCGGTCCGCTCCGGCGCCACGTCCAGCACCAGCAGCTTCTGGTACGGGGTGAGCCGGATCCGGCCGCTGCCGTGCGCCTCGACCACATCCGCGAGCCGGGCCAGCTGCGGGCCGGAGACCCGACCCACCACCGGCGCGGCCCCGACATAGCGGCGACCGTCCCGCTGCCGGTGCACGCCGATGTGGTCGACCGGCTTGCCCGGCAGCACCGCGGCCGGGCCGTCCAGCAGCGTCCGGCCCAGGTACTCCTTCTCCAGCACCTCGCGGAACTTCGCCACGCCCCAGTCCGCGACCAGGAACTTCAGTCGGGCCCGGTTGCGCAGCCGGCGGTAGCCGTAGTCGCGGAAGATGCCGACCACGCCCGCCCAGACATCCGGCACCTCGGCCAGCGGCACCCAGACGCCGAGCCGCTTGGCCAGCATCGGGTTGGTGGAGAGGCCGCCGCCGACCCAGAGGTCGAAGCCGGGGCCGTGCTCCGGGTGCTCGACGCCGAGGAAGGCGATGTCGTTCGCCTCGTACGGGGTGTCGACCAGCCAGGAGATCGAGGACTTGAACTTGCGGGGCAGGTTGGAGAACTGCTTGTCGCCCACGTACCGACGGACGATCTCGTCGATCGCGGGCGTCGGGTCGAGCGCCTCGTCCCGGGCCACCCCGGCGACCGGGCTGCCCAGCACGATGCGCGGGCAGTCGCCGCACGCCTCGGTGGTCTGCAGGCCGACCTCCTCCAGCCGGCGCCAGATCTCCGGCATGTCCTCGACCCGGATCCAGTGGAACTGGATGTTCTG
Source organism: Micromonospora mangrovicola (assembly GCF_047200535.1). Taxonomy (NCBI): domain Bacteria; kingdom Bacillati; phylum Actinomycetota; class Actinomycetes; order Micromonosporales; family Micromonosporaceae; genus Micromonospora; species Micromonospora mangrovicola. The sequence continues at coordinate 12,345 of NZ_JBJZOG010000108.1, forward strand.
CCGGTCGGTGATGTCGGCGGTGTCCCGGGCGAACTCGCGCGAGATGTCGGCGATCACCCGGAGCTGGGCCAGGTTGAGCTGGCCGCCGTCCACGCGGACCCGGAGCATGAAGAACTCGTCCTCCAGCTCGTGCGGCTCCAGCACGGCCGTACGCCCGCCGTCGATGCCCGCCCGGCGCTGGGTGTAGAGGCCCCACCAGCGGAACCGGCCCCGCAGGTCCTGTGGGTCGATCGAGGCGAAGCCCCGGTGCGCATAGATGGTCTCGATCCGGGCCCGGACGTTCAGCGGGTCGTCGTCCTTCTTGATCCGCTCGTTGGCGTTGAGCGGTTCACGGTGCCCGAGCGCCCACTGCCCCTCGCCACGGGGGCGGCGGGGCGCCCGCGCGGCGGGCGGGGTCTCGGCGCGGGTGGGGGTGCTGCTGACCGCCATCGCGGCGTCCTCCGTTGTCTGCAGTGCCTGCGAGCGCGGACGCGGCGGCCGGCCCTGATGCAAGGGCCGTGGACGGCGATGTCGATGACGGCCGGCGCGGGAACGCGCCCGAGACGGATGGGTCGGGCTTCGTCAGTTGGCCGGACAGATCGCGCTGCGCACGCGGCCGTAATCGACGTGGCGGCGGGCCACGAAGCGGCGGACGACAGCGGCGGTCATGGTGGACATGCTCCCACAACCTTCGATGACCAGCCAATGACCGCGTGTGTCATCCCACATCACGGGCACCGCCACCGCATCGACGGTGGTACGCTGCCGCGCCCCGCGCGGCCTCGCGGTTGGCCGAAGACCGCGCTACCACCGTTCCACGAGATGTTCGCGGCCCGGCGGCGGATCGTAGGGCTCCGGCCAGTAGTCGGTGACCCAGTTGATGAGTCCCTGCTCGGACACCTCGAGCCAGACGCAGGCGTCCTGCCGCTCGGCCGCCACCCGCACATCGAGCCACAGGGCGGCGAGGCGGCCGTCGGCGACCACGCGACGCACCTGCAGATGCCAGTCGCCCGGGTATTCGGCGTTGAACTGAACGAACGCGGACCGGCCACGGATCCGCTCCCTGCTCTGCGGCATCTCGTAGACCACGTCGTCGGCGAGCAGGGCGGTCAGCCGTGGCCAGGCACGCTGTTCGAGACTGTCGACGTAGTCGGTCGCGATGCGCCGGGTCCTGGATGTCTCATCCACCTCGCGGACGCTATCTCCCACCACCGACATCCACCCGGAGGCCGCGGCCTTGACCGGCGGACCGGCCCGACGGGCCGGTTGGTTGTGTGACGCTGCGAGATGTGACCGCCGCTTCTGGTTCGCCCCCGACCGGGGACGACGCCTGGTCGGTCGGTGGGCCGGCCGGCCCGGCCCGGCGGGCGTGGCCGGTCTGGGCGCCCCCTGCACTGCTCACGCTGGTGGTCACCCTGGTCGGGATCGGGCACGCCCAGCTCTGGCGGGACGAGCTGGCGACCTGGAGCGCGGCCGCCCGGCCGGTCGGCGACCTGGTCCGGCTGGCCGGCACCATCGACGCCGCGACCGGGCCGTACTACCTGTTCATGCACGGCTGGACCGCAGTGTTCGGCGCCTCGCCGACCGCGCTGCGGCTGCCCTCCGCGCTGGCCATGGCCGCCGCGGCGGGAATCACCGCTCGGCTCGGCGAGCGGCTGGCCTCCGCCCGGGTCGGGCTGCTCGCCGGCCTGCTCTTCGCCGTCCTCCCCGGCACCTCCCGGTACGGCCAGGAGGCCCGGCCGTACGCGCTGGCCACCCTGTTCGCGGTGCTCGCCACCCTGCTGCTGGTCGAGGCGCTGCGCCGGCCGACGTGGCGGCGCTGGGCCGGGTACGCCATCGTCTCCGCCGTTCTCGGGCTGACCCACCTGATCGCCGTGACCCTGCTCGCCGCGCACGGGCTCGTGGTGCTGCTGGCGGCCCGGCGCGGCCGGCGGGGGCTGCTCTGGCGGTGGCTGCTGGCGATGCTGCCCGTCGTGCTGGTGGTCACGCCGCTGCTGCTGGTGGCCCGAGGACAGCGCTCCCGGCAGCTCAACTGGGTGCACCTCGCCCACCTGGCCGACCTGGCGGCGCTGCCCGGCGGGGTGGCGCAGAGCGGGGTGGCCGGCGGCCTGCTGGTCGGGCTCGCCGCGCTGGGCGCGGGCCGGCTCGGCCGACGGGCGCTGCTGCCGGGCGCCGCCGTCCTGCTGCCGGTGCTGCTGCTCTTCGCCGCCGGGACCCGGGTGCCGCTCTGGGTGAACCGGTACCTGGTCTTCACCATCCCGTTCGCCTGCCTGCTGGCCGGCGCCGCGCTGGCTGCCGTACGCCTGGCGCCGGCGCTCGCCGTGGTGACCCTGGCCGGCCTGCTGGGCCTGCCCGACCAGGCCGCGCTGCGCCGCACCCACGAATGGCCGCGCACCGCCCCGGTCGACTACGCGGGCGCGGCCCGGGTGATCTCCGAGCACCAGCAACCGGGCGACGCGATCGTCTACTCGCCCCGGCAGAGCTGGCTCTTCCTCGACCTGGGAATGTCGTACCACCTGGGGTCGCACCGGCCCCGCGACGTGCTGCTGGCCGGCGACGAGCGGCAGCGCGCGGACCTCTGGGCCGGCGAGTGCGACCGGCCGGCGGAGTGCCTGGCCGGCGTGCAGCGGGTGTGGCTGGTGGTCGCCGGCCGGCACACCGACCCACTCGCCGCGGTGTCCGGCACGAAGCGCGCCGCCCTGCACGACTCCTTCACCGTCCGCCAGGTGTGGCCCCGCCCCGGCCTCACCGTCGCTCTCCTCACCCGCTGACCCCACCCACTCCCCCACCCCGGACCCCCACGCCGCTGATTCACGGAAAGAGTGGCCATGGCGCGCCGGAAAGCCACTCTTTCCGTGAATCAGCGCGGATCGGGGTGGGGTGGGGGTGGGGTGGGGGTCAGGCGGTCGGCGGTGCCGCGGGCGAGGGGAACCACCAGCACCGCCTCGGTGCCGCCGGCGGCGCCGTTGCGCAGCTCGATGGTGCCGCGCAGTTCCCCGGTGACCAGGGCCCGGACGATCTGCAGGCCGAGGTTGCCGCCCCGCTCCGCGTCGAACTGGGTGGGCAGGCCGCGACCGTTGTCGGCGACGGAGACGTGCAACTGCTTGCGGAACCGGTGCGCGGAGACGACCACCTCGGGCTTCGCCGCGTCCCCGGTGCCGGCGGGCACCTCCTCCCCGGCCGGCGGGAAGCCGTGCTCGACGGCGTTGAGCAGCAGCTCGTTGAGGACCATCACCAGCGAGGTGGCGATCTCGGCGGGCAGTACGCCGAAGGTGCCCTGCCGGCGCATGCCGACCGAGACCTCGGTGGCGGCGACCTCGGTGGCCGCGCTGGCCACCCGGTCGACGATGCCGTCGAACTCGACCGCCTCGTCGCTGGACATGGAGAGCGTCTCGTGGACCAGCGCGATCGACGCGACCCGACGTACCGACTCCTCCAGGGCGACCCGCGCCTCGGGCATGGCGACCCGACGGGCCTGGAGGCGGAGCAGCGCGGCGACGGTCTGCAGGTTGTTCTTCACCCGGTGATGGATCTCCCGGATGGTGGCGTCCTTGGTGATCAGGGCGCGGTCGCGGCGGCGCACCTCGGTGATGTCGCGGACCAGGACCAGCGCGCCGATCGGCACGCCGGCCGGCATCAGCGGCAGCGCCCGGGTGAGCATGGTGGCGCCGCGGGCGTCGATCTCCCGCCGGGGCGGGGCCTCACCGCGCAGCGCGGCCAGCACGGCGTTGCCGGCGTCGGTGCCTTCGAGTGGGTCGCCGGCCAGCCGGCGGTGCAGCTTGGCCAGGTCCTCCCCGACCAGGTGGGAGGCGTAGCCCAACCGGCGGTACGCGGACTGCGCGTTCGGGCTGGCGTAGGTGACCTTGCCGTTGGCGTCGAGCCGGACCAGGCCGTCGCCGACCCGGGGCGCGGAGGTGGTCTCCCCCGGGTGCCGGGGCGGGGGGAAGGTACCGTCGGCGATCATCTGCGCCAGGTCGTCGGCGGTGGTCAGGTAGTTCAGCTCGAGCTGGCTGGGCGTACGGGCGGTGGAGAGGTTGGTGTCCCGGCCGACCACCGCGACGACCTCGCCGGCCTCCCCGTCGGCGGTACGCAGCCGGACCGGGATCGCCTCGTGCCGGGCGGGCACGTCGCCGTACCAGACAGGGTCGCCCTCCCGCCAGATCCGGCCCTGCCGGTGGGCGACCTCCAGGTGCGCCACCTCCGGCCCGCCGACGATCCGGCCGACCTGGTCGTCGAGGTACGCGGTCGGCGCGGTCGTCGGGCGGACCTGGGCCACACAGAGGAAGGTCCCTTCCCCGTCCACCGGCACCCAGAGCAGCAGGTCGGCGAAGGACAGATCGGAGAGAAGCTGCCAGTCGCCGGCGATCCGGTGCAGGTGGTCGATGTCGGCCGGGCGGAGCTGGGTGTGCTCCTCGGCGAGGTCACGGAGGGTGGACACGCTGACCAGCGTGCCACGCCGGCCCTCACATCGTCGCCGTGACCTTCTTCAACCCGCGCGGCGCGTCGGGGTCCTCGCCCCGCGCCAGGGCGAGGGCGAGGGCGAGCCGCTGCAACGGGAGGATGTCCAGCAGCGGGGCGTACCGCTCGTCGACCTCGGGGACGGCCATCCGGGCGGTCGCCTCGACATCGGCGGAGCCGACCACCACCACGTCGGCGCGACGCTCGCCGAGCCGGGGCAGCACCTCGCGCATCGACCGGCCGCCCGGGCCGGAGCCGACCACCGCCAGCACCGGCACGTCCGGGTCGGTCATGGCGAGCGGGCCGTGCAGCAGGTCGGCCCCGGAGAAGGCGAGCGCCGGCAGGTACGAGGTCTCCATCAGCTTCAACGCCGCCTCCCGGGCCGTCGGGTACGCGTACCCGCGGCCGGTGGTGACGAGTTGGGCGGCGAACCGGTAACGCGGGGCGAGCCGGGCCGGAGTGTCGTCGGACAGGGTGCGTTCGGCCAGCTCGGGCAGGCGGGCGAGGGCTGCCCGCTCCTCGGCGGGGAGCACGCCGTCGCCGGCGCGTACCCCCTCGACCAGCATCAGCAGCGCGAGCAGTTCGGCGGTGTACGTCTTGGTGGCGGCCACCGCCCGCTCGTGTCCGGCGGCGATGTCCACGCTCAGCTCGGCGGTGGCCACCAGGGGCGAGTCGGGGTTGTTGGTGACCGCGAGGGTGAGCGCGCCGGACTCGCGGGCCACCCGCAGCACCTCGGTCAGGTCGGGCGAGCCGCCGCTCTGGCTGACCCCGACGACGAGGGCGTCGGAGAGGTCCGGCCGGGCGCCGAAGACGGTGACGGCGCTCGGCGAGGCGAGGCCGGCCGGCAGGCCGAGCCGGATCTCGGTCAGGTACGCCGCGTAGAGCGCCGCGTGGTCGGAGGTGCCCCGGGCGGTGAACACCACGTGGCGGGGCCGACGCTCGGCGATCACCGCGGCGACGCGGGCGACGGCCTCGGCGTGCTCGGCGGAGAGCAGGCGGTCGTAACCGGCCGGCTGCTCGTCGATGTCGGCGGCCATGCCGGCCCCTGGACGTGTCACGTAAGACCCCCTCCTGCGCGATTCCCGCGCGATCTGTGCTCAGTCTTGCATCATTTGGCCGTAATGGGCAATGGAACGAACAGTAGTGCGCAGTTGATCACCGCGTCGATCCGTGATCCCCTAGGCTTGCCCGGCCGGCCACCCACCACTCCGGAGACGACGACGTGCCCGAGGACGACCCCGCGCTCTCCGCCGAGGAGGAACTCGCGCTCGCCCGGCTCGCGCTGGCCGAGGGGGACCTGGCGCACGCCGCCGGTCATGTCACCGCCGCCCTGGTCCAGGCCCCGACGCTGCCCGAGGTGCACGAGACGCTGGCCCGGATCGACGCCGCCAGCGGCGGCGACCTGGAGCTCTTCCCGCTCGGCCACCACGCGTACGTCGGCGCGGTGGTGGCCCGGGCCCACCTGCTCGCGGCCGCCGGCCGCCCCGCCGAGGGACTCGACCTGCTGGCCGCCGCCAGCGGCTACGCGCCCGGCGCGGACTGGGCCGGAGTGCCCTGGGTGACCGCGCCCGAGCTGCCCGAGCGGCTCGACCCCGAACGAACCGCCCGGATCCTCATGCAGATCTGCGCGGCGGTGCCCGACCCGGTCCCCCGCCGGCTGCGCGACCCGCTGCGCCCGTACCTCACCCTCGCGCGCAACGCGGTCACCGTGCACCCCGGGCACCCGCTGCTGCTCGGCGCGGCGTCCGCGCTGGCCCGGCGGCTCGGCGAGATCGCCCTCGCCGTCACCTGGGCCGCCCGGGGGGTACGCGCCCGGCCCACCAAGCTCGGCGAGGTCTGGCTCGGGTACGCGTACCGCAGCGCCGGCCGGACCCGCGAGGCCCTCGCCGCGCTCGGCCGGGCCGTCGCACTCGACCCCGACGACCTGGCGGTCTACGCCGACATCGCCGGCACCCTCGCCGACAACGGCCGGCTCGACGAGGCACTGGAGTGGATCGACCGGGCGCTGGCGAAGGACGCGACCTTCGACTGCGCGGTGCACACCGCGCACCGGCTGCACTTCCAGCGCGACGGGGACGTCGGCCACCTGGTGGCGCTGGCCGATTTCGTCCGCGACCACCCCGACGACAGCCACGAGCACGGCGACCTGGCCGAATGCTGCCGCAGCCGCCCGTGGCTGGGGCAGGTGACGCCGGCCGGCGGGGCGGTGCTGGACGCGCTGCGCCAGGCCCTCGGCGGAGAGGGCGCCGACCCGGTCGCCCTACGCCTGGACGCGCTGGAACCACCGAGCGCCATGCGGACCGCGTCGGCCGCGGCACCCGGGCTGGACGTCGAGGTGGCCGAGGTGGCCGGCCCGGACCCGCGGGAACCGCGCCGGGCCACCACCTGCCAGCTCTGGCGCTACGAGGGCACAACCCCGGCCCCCACCCTGCCGACGCCCTCGACCGAGGCGGCGGAGCGGATCCGGCAACTCGCCCACCCCGCCTGGCCGCACCCGCCGGCCGCCTACGACGCCGCGGTGGGACTGGCCACCCTGGAGCTGGCCGACCTGCTCGGCCTGCTGGTGCACCCGCCCGAGGCGCCGGCCACCGCGCTGGGCCGGGTGCTGTCCGGCCAGGACCCGTCGCTCTGGGTGCGCTGCGTGCAGGTCTGGGCCTGCCTGGGCCTGCTGCACCACCGGACCGACGAGCCGTGGGCGGAGTCCACCCGCCGCCGGGTGCTGCTGGAGTTGATCTGGGGCGTGGAGGACTGGATCACCGAGGCCGCGCTCTTCGCCCTGGTCACGGCGGCCTGGGTCGAGCCCGCCGTACGCCCCGACGTGGCCGGGGTGGTGGCCGAGCGGCTCGCGGACGTGGCAGCCGTGGCGCGCGAGCGCCGGGTGCCGATCGCCACCTCGCTGGCCTACCTGTCACTGGCCACCCCGGACCTCGACCCGCAGACCCGTGAGCTGGCGAACGCGCTGATCACCGGCCAGTCGCCCGCCGCCCGGGCGACCCGCTGGCACCGGCTCCGGCAGCGCCTGGCCGCCCTCTTCCGCCGGCCCTGAGCGCTGGCCACCCGCTTGCAGACCGATCCACCTCCGGATGCGACATGTCGCGGCCTCGACCGACCTGAAGTCCGCGACCTGCCGCAAACGGTGTCGATCAAGTAGCGAGGCCGACAAGC
>NZ_JBJZOG010000109.1:0-19879 GCF_047200535.1 Micromonospora mangrovicola
TGTGGGTCGGGTCGTTCAGCAGGGCGCGTACAGCCGGCGGGTCCCCGACCCGGCGGACCAGGCGGCGGGGTCGCTGAACCGGCAGCCGAAGTCCGGCGCCGCCACCGCCGCCGGATCGGTGACCGCGTCACCGGCGGGCCGCTGGCCGGTGCGTACCCAGGTGACCAGGTCGTCCCAGGCGGCGCCGGCCTCGGCCGGGCTGAACTCGCAGTGCTGCGCGGCCCGGACCGCCCGCTGGACCACCAGGCGGCTGCGGCCGTGCCACGCCGCGTCCTGGGCGTACGCCTGCTCCATGCTGAACGGCACGAAGAGGTCGCCGAGGTCGTGCAGGCTGAGCACCGGCGCGGTGGGGCGGCCGCTGATCCGCGGCACCTCGGTCAGCGTCGGTGACAGCCGCTGCCACGGGCTTTCCGGCGCGACCCGCTGCACGGTGGCGTTGACGTCCACCGGGCTGTTCGGGGAGTACCGGGTGAGCAGGTTGGTGGCGAGCTGACCGGGGCGCTGGGCGGGGGAGTCGCCGCCGTCCGTGGTGGCGATGCCGAAGAGGAAGTCCTTCCAGACCGCGAAGGCGGCCTCCGCGCCGGGCCGCTCCCCGCCGGAGCGGTTGACGGTGATGGCCCGCAGCTGCTTGCCGAGGTCGTTGGTGGTGTCCGGGCCGCCCGGCTTGAGACCGGCCAGCCCCAGCGCCACCTGGATCCGCGGCACCGCGTTGGTGAGGTAGTCGTCCGGTGTCGGGTACGCGCGCACCCCGGCGAGGGCCTGGGCGACCAGGTTGTAATCGAGGAAGAAGTCGAACAGTGCGTGGTCGCCGAGCACCCCGCACATCGGCAGCGCCCCGTCGTAGTAGGCCGGGTACTGCTCCAGCGAGCGGCCGATGATGTGCCCGCCCATGGACACCCCGGCGATGAGCACCCGCTTCGGCCGCCGCACCGTGTCGGCGAAGAAGTCGGCCAGCTCCCGGGTGCCGAGCACGCCCGAGCGGATGTCGTACCCGTTGCGGTCGTACGAGGACGCCGCCCAGGCGTACCCCTGCTCCAGCATTCGCTGGCGCAGGCCGAACCCGGGCGGCTCGGGGGAGAGCACGGTGCCCTGGCCGCGGTAGCCGTGCGCCCACATGACCAGGTCGCCGTTCCATCGCGCGGGGATCTCGATGATGAAGCCGGCGTGCTCGTGCACGCCCTGGCGGACGGTGCTGGCCGCGCCGTCGACGACCAGCGGCGCCAGTGGTGGGTTGTTGATGGTGTAGCCGGGCAGCGGCTGGCTGCCGTCGTCGTCGCGGTCGGCGGCGGCGGCGGGCGCCGCGCCGGCCAGACCGACCGTGAGGGTGAGGGCCGCCCCGACGGCGAGCAGCCGGCGGGCCAGGCGGGTGGTTGAGGTCAGCATCGTTGCTCCCCCGGGGACGGGTGCCGCCCCGAATCGCGGGGCGACCAGGCGGGACGGATGCCTACCGGCCGGTAGCGACCTGAACCTAGGCTCGGCCTCGAACCCTGTCAATCACCACTGACCGAACGGTCAGTCAGCCGCGCCCGGTTCGCCCACTGTGGCGGGTCACACCAGGCCGTGCGCCAGCATCGCCTCCGCCACCCGCCGGAAACCGTTGATGTTCGCGCCGGCCACGTAGTCGCCCGGCAGGCCGTACTCCTCGGCGGTGGCCCAGCAGCGGGTGTGGATGTCCCGCATCGTCTCCCGCAGCCGGCGTTCCGACTGGGCGAACGTCCACGAGTCCCGGCTGGCGTTCTGCTGCATCTCCAGCGCGCTCACCGCCACGCCGCCGGCGTTGGCCGCCTTGCCCGGCGCGAACCGCACCCCGGCCCGGCCCAGGATGCGTACCGCCTCCGGGGTGGTGGGCATGTTCGCCCCCTCCACCACCGCCACGCAGCCGCCGGCCACCAGCGCCGCGGCCTCCGCGCCGCCGATCTCGTTCTGCGTCGCGCACGGCAGCGCCAGGTCGCAGCGCACCTCCCAGACGGTACGGCCGGAGACGGCCACCGCGTGCGGCACGTGCCGCACGTAGTCGTCGAGCCGGGCCCGCCGCTCCTCCTTCAGCTCCCGCAGCAGCTCCAGGTCGATGCCCTTCTCGTCGAGCACGTACCCGTCCGAGTCGGAGCAGGCCACCACCGTGCCGCCGAGCTGGTGCACCTTCTCGATCGCGTAGGTGGCCACGTTGCCGGAGCCGGAGACCACCACCCGCCTGCCGTCCAGGCCGTCCCCGGTCTGCTTCAGCATCTCCTCGGCGAAGAAGACCGCCCCGTACCCGGTCGCCTCCCGCCGCACCTGCGCGCCCCCGTACGCCAGGCCCTTGCCGGTGAGCACCCCCGCCTCGTACCGGTTGGTGATCCGCTTGTACTGCCCGAACAGGTAGCCGATCTCCCGACCGCCCACCCCGATGTCCCCGGCCGGCACGTCGGTCTGCGCGCCGATGTGGCGATGCAGCTCGGTCATGAAGCTCTGACAGAAGCGCATCACCTCGCGGTCCGATCGGCCCTTCGGGTCGAAGTCCGCGCCGCCCTTGCCGCCCCCGATCGGCAGGCCCGTCAGCGCGTTCTTGAAGATCTGTTCGAAGCCGAGGAACTTCACGATGCCCAGGTAGACCGACGGGTGGAAGCGCAGGCCACCCTTGAACGGGCCGAGCGCGCTGTTGAACTCCACCCGGAACCCGCGGTTGACCCGGACCCGGCCGTGGTCGTCCTCCCACGGCACCCGGAAGATGATCTGCCGCTCCGGCTCGCAGATCCGCTCGATGATCCGCGCGTGCGCGTACTCGGGGTGACGGGCCAGAGCCGGGCCGATGCTCTCCAGCACCTCCCGCACCGCCTGGTGGAACTCGGGCTCACCCGGGTTCCGCTGGACCACGTTCGCGAACACCGTCTCGACCGTCTCCGGCATCACCGACACGTCCCTTCCGGTCCCGGCGGTGGCCCCGTCGCCCCGCCGACCGCCCCCGGGTACGGATCGTCACCACCGTCCGGTTCACTGGTCGGATGGACGAGTTGATCTGGGACACGGCCCGGGCCTCCCGGGCCTGGCTGGACGCGGCCAACGGCACCGGGGACACGGAGCTGACCTGCCGCGTCCTGAAGCTCACCGAGGAGGTGGGGGAGGCGGCCGCGGCCTGGATCGGGGTGCTCGGACAGAACCCGCGCAAGGGGGCCACCCACACCCGTGAGGACGTCGCGGCGGAGTTGGCGGACGTGGTGTTCACGGCGCTGGTGGCGATCGAGAGCCTGGGAATGGACGCACGATCCGTGGTGTCGGCCTGCGCCGCGAAGGTGCGGTCCCGCCTCGCCTGAGGTGGTGGGGGCCGTCGTGCCCCCCTCGTTGCTCGACTCGCTGTGCGGCGTGCCGGGGTGTCCGTTGCCGCCGGAGACGGCCGGGTGCGGCAGGTCGAGCGGATCGGGTTGTCCGCGCCGTCGACCTGGTGCCGGGGCGAACCCGGGGACCGTCGCGGCGGGCTGAGCGTAGAGTCGGGCGGTGGACCGTACCGAATCCCTGCCCGCGCGGACCCTCCCGCCAGGCGCCGCCCCCGCCGAGCAGACCAGCGTGCTGCTGCCCGGCCACGACGTGCCGCTCGGCCGCTACACGACGGTACGGCGGCTGCTGCCCCAGCGGCAGCGGCGGATGGTCGGGGCCTGGTGCTTCGTCGACCACTTCGGACCGGACGACGTCGCCGAGCGGCCCGGCATGGAGGTGCCGCCGCACCCGCACACCGGCCTGCAGACGGTCACCTGGCTGCTCGACGGGGAGATCCTGCACCGGGACAGCCTGGGCAACATCCAGCCGATCCGGCCGGGCCAGCTCAACGTGATGACCTCCGGCCACGGCATCGCCCACTCGGAACGGTCGCCGGCCGTGCACCCACCGCTGATGCACGGGGTGCAGCTGTGGGTGGCGTTGCCGGATCCGGCGCGGTCCGGGGCGGCGGACTTCGCCCACCACGCGGAGCTGCCCCGGTGGCGCGACGGCGACCTGGACGTCACCCTGCTCGTCGGCGAGGCGGGCGGGGAGCGTTCCCCGGCGGTGGTGCACACCCCGCTGGTCGGCGCGCAGCTCGAGGCGCGCGGTCCGGCGCCGGCCACGCTGCCGCTGCGCCGCGACTTCGAGTACGGGCTGCTGGCGATGTCCGGAGCGGCCGAGGTGGACGGCGTGGCGCTCGCGGTCGGCGCGCTGCTCTACCTGGGCGCGGGCCGGGACACGTTGACCCTGCGGGCCACCCCGGGCACCCGGCTGCTGCTGCTCGGCGGTACCCCGTTCGAGGAGCCGCTCGTGATGTGGTGGAACTTCGTCGGCCGCTCGCACGAGGAGATCGCCGCGGCCCGGGAGGACTGGATGGCGGGGCGACGGTTCGGCACCGTCGCCGACGACCCGGCGCCGCCGTTGCCGGCCCCGGCGCTGCCCACCACCCGGCTGAAGGCACGGGACCGACGGGGCGGCGTGCTGGGCTGAATGCCCGGCCCGGGCGTGGGTAGACGGCGGGTATGCCGACCACTGCGATTTCCAGCATTGAGGACAAGAAGCGGCTGGTCCGCCGGCTCGCCGGGGACGGTCGGGGCTTCGCCGAACGGTACGGATTCCGGGTCGTGAACAACCCGTCCCACCTGTTCCAGGTGCTCTACCTGTCCGTTCTGCTGGCTCGGCGGGGCGACTTCCGCAAGGCGGTCGACAGCGCGGGCGCGCTGCGGGACGCCGGCTGGGACAGCGCGGCCCGGATGGCCCGCTCATTGCAGGCCGACCGGGTACGGGTGTTGCGGGCGGCCGGGCAGCGCGGCGACGTGGAGGCGCTCGCCGACGTGCTCGGCGACCTGGCCCGGACCGTCGTGGACCAGTACCGGGGCGACCTGCGCCGGCTACGCACCGAGGCGCATCAGGATCCGGCCCGGGAACGGCGGATGCTCATGGCGTTGCCCGGCGTAGACGACGAGGTGGCCGACCTGTTCCTGCGTGAGGCGCAGGCGGTGTGGCGCGAGGTGGCGCCGGTGGCGGATCGGCGGGCGCTCGCCGCGGCACGCCGGTTGGGTCTGGGCCGGTCCGCGGCCGACCTGGCCGGACTGGCCGGCAGCGGCGAGTCGGAGCGGCTGGCCTGGCTGGTGGGCGCACTGGCCAGGGTGGACCTGGAGAAGCGGTACGCCGAACTGACCGGCTGAGCCGGGTGCGGCGCGCGCCACACTTTCGCGGTTCTCACCCATTCGGCTGATTGCTCGTCGTATGATGATCGTGGCAGCGATGCCCGCCCGGTTCGGGCGAACATCCCACCGCCTGTCGATCGCGACCCGGTTCGGGCGCGGACCGGCAGGGACAGGTGCTGCGTGGCGCCCCAGGTTGCGGTTCGTGACCCGGGGCGCCCGCCTGTCCGGAGAGGTTTCACGCCGCCAGTCCGGCCAGGAGGTTCACCGTGGCGGCGATGATGACCGCGCCGAACAGGTAGGACAGCAGGGATTGCCGCAGCACCGTGCGGCGCATCTCCGAGCTGCACAGGTCGGTGTCGGAGACCTGGAAGGTCGCGCCGACGGTGAAGGCAAGGTAGGCGAAGTCGACGAAGCAGGGCGGCTCGGACTGGTGGAAGTCGATCCCGCCGGGGTCGCTGCTGTAGTACAACCGGGCGTACCGGGTGGTGAAGACGGTGTGTACCACGAGCCAGGAGAGCACCACGCTGAGCACGCCGAGCGCGCCGTACAGGTCCCGGGGCAGCCCGGGGCCGACGGCCTTCGCGCTGGTGAGCACCACCCCGACCGCCAGCAGGCTCGCCAGGCAGGCGGCCAGCAGCAGCGCGTCCCGCATGGCCCGGTTGGGGTCCTCCAGCTTCGCCAGCCGCGCGGTCCGCCCGGCGTCCAGCCGGGACAACCGCCCCCACAGCAGGGCCAGCCAGCTCAGCGCCGCCGCGTCCCAACCGACCAGGGGGCCGACCGGCGGCGACACCAGCACGCCGGCGAGTCCACCGCAGACCGCGCCGACCAGCCCCATCACCACGAGCTGGAGAGCGGCGGGAACGTGCCCGACCACCCGGGTCCGGCGCGGCACGGGAGGGCGTCAGATGCCGCGCAGGTGCTGCGAGACTCGCTCGTGGCGCTTGTCCCGGGCCTGGGCCGCGCGCTGCGAGCGGCTCACCTCGGGTGCGGCGTCGATGCCGGCCGACCGGGCCACTTCGGTGCCGTTGGCGTAGTCCACCGGTGGCAGGGCCCGCAGGGCCTGCAACACCTCCGGCGGTGCGCCCTCCCGTTCGGCCTCGCGGATGACGTCGTCCTTCGCGGCCGGGTAGTCCAGCGCCGACAGGTAGTCAAGGACATCCGTGTAACTCGCCATGGGTGGGACTCCTCGCGCCTGTAGTTGCGGTCACGACCGGCGGCGGTTACCCGGGTCGACCCGGCTCACGCACGGCAGCGGCCGGAAATCCCGGGCCGTTTCCGGCCCGTCCCGGCGGGTACCCGGCGGGACGCGAGCAGCCGTGAGGGGGTAGCGCCGATGAACTACGACACCTTCGTCGAGCAGGTCGCCCTGCGATCCCGGACCGCTCCGGAACGGGCGGCCGAGCTGACCCGGGCCACCCTGGAGACCCTGACCGAGCGGCTGACCGGTGGTGAGGTGCTGGATCTGGCCGCACAGCTGCCCAAGGCGTTGCAACTGGTGCTCAAGCCGCATCCGGCCACCGAGGCGGCGGACCGGTTCGGGGCCGCCGAGTTCGTCGCCCGGGTCGGGCAGCGGGCCGGCGTGGACGAGAACGCCGCCCGGGACGCGGTGCGGGCGGTCTTCGTCACGCTCCGCGAGGCGATCACCGGGGGCGAGTTCGACGACGTCGTGGTCCAGATGCCGCGCGACTACCGGGACATGGTGGAGCCGGCAATGGCACCCGGGGCCACCCGCCGCTGACCCCGGCCCGGCGGCGTCGGGCGCCGGTCGGCGGCCACCGCGCGGCGGCCGACGCCGGGGTGCCCCGCGGGCCGTCAGGCGACCGTGCCGGCGGCGCGCAGGGCGGCGATCCGGTCGGCGTCGAAGCCGGCCTCCGCGAGCAGTTCGTCGGTGTGCTCGCCGGCCTGCGGCGCCGGACGGCGGACCGAGGTGGGGGTGGCGGAGAACCGCGGCGCTGGGGCGGGCTGGCTGACCCCGTCGTGCTCGACGAAGACGTCCCGGGCCGCCAGATGCGGGTGCTCCGGCGCCTCCGCCCAGTCCAGCACCGGCGTCACGCAGGCGTCGGAGCCGGCCAGCAGCCGGGTCCACTCGTCCCGGGTGCGGGTCCGGAACAGCCGCGCCCACGCCTCGCGCAGCGCCGGCCAGTTCGCCACGTCGGTGCGGTCCGGGGCCTCGTCGCCGTCGAGCGGGAAGCCGGTGAGCCGGACCAGTTCGTCGTAGAACTGCGGCTCCAGCGCGCCCACCGCGACGTACCGGCCGTCGGCGCACTCGTAGGTGTCGTAGAAGGGCGCGCCGCCGTCGAGCAGGTTCACCCCGCGCGGGTCCTGCCACATGCCGAAGCGGCGCAGCGCGTGGATCTGGGTGGCCAGCACGGAGACGCCGTCCACGATGGCCGCGTCGACGACCTGGCCGGGTGCTCCGGCGCGGACCGCGTACAGGGCGGCGACGATGCCGAGCGCCAGCATCATCCCGCCCCCGCCGAAGTCGCCGAGCAGGTTCATCGGCGGCACCGGACGCTCACCGGCCCGGCCGATGCCGTGCAGCGCGCCGGTCAACGCCAGGTAGTCGATGTCATGGCCGGCGGTCCGGGCGAGCGGGCCGTGCTGCCCCCAGCCGGTCATCCGGCCGTACACCAGCCGGGGATTGGCGGCGAGGCAGTCGTCCGGGCCGAGGCCGAGCCGTTCGGTGACCCCGGGTCGGAAGCCCTCGATCAGCGCGTCCGCGCCGGCCACCAGGGCCATCGCCACCTCGCGCCCCTCGGGCGTCTTGAGGTCGACGGCCAGCGAGCGCCGGTTGCGGTTCAGCAGGTCGCCGGGGACGTCGCCGAAGCCCCCTTCGCTCACCCGGTCGAGGCGGACCACGTCCGCGCCGAGGTCGGCCAGCATCATCGCGGCGAACGGGCCCGGTCCGATGCCCGCCAGCTCGACCACCCGTACGCCGGTCAGCGGTCCCTGGTTGCTCATCGCGACACCATAGGGCCCGATCCGCCCGGGGCACCATGCCGGACGGCCCACACAGCTGTTGACCAGGGCAATCACCTCGCCCGTCGACTTGGCGGCCGGGGTGAGGTTGCCCTAACCTGGACGGTGCGAGGGGAGTACTTCCCACGAACCATTCCGGTCAGTACGGCGCGCCCCGGGCGCGCCTCGGGTGGTTGCCCACGAGCCGTGGGTGAAGGAGACCTCGAACATGACACGGTGTTCGGGGAGGCTCTATGACCGAATCGTCCCATCTGTCCGCCGGCGCGCTGTCGTCGATCGGCACCCCCACCCTGTGGGCGGTCACCATCGCCGGGGTGCTCGCCCTGCTGGTCCTGGACTTCCTGCTCACCCGCAAGCCGCACGAAGTGTCGATCAAGGAGGCGCTCGGCTGGTCGGCGTTCTACATCGCCCTGCCGCTGGCCTTCGGCGCCTGGATCTCGTTCCGCTTCGGCGGCCGGCAGGGCGTCGAGTACCTGACCGGCTACCTCGTGGAGAAGTCGCTCTCGGTCGACAACCTCTTCGTCTTCATGCTGCTGCTCGCCGCGTTCGCAGTGCCGAGTGTGCTGGCCCAGCGGGTGCTGCTCTACGGCATCGCCGGCGCGCTGGTGCTGCGCGCGGTCTTCATCGCCCTCGGCGCCGCCGCCCTGCAGACCCTCGACTTCGCCTTCCTGCTCTTCGCGGTCATCCTGATCGCCACCGCGGTGAAGCTGCTGCGCGACGCCCTCGCCGGGCACGAGCAGGAGGTCGACATCAACCGGATGCGGTCGGTGAAACTGCTCCGC
This sequence comes from Micromonospora mangrovicola, assembly GCF_047200535.1. Classification (NCBI taxonomy): domain Bacteria; kingdom Bacillati; phylum Actinomycetota; class Actinomycetes; order Micromonosporales; family Micromonosporaceae; genus Micromonospora; species Micromonospora mangrovicola. Next base: position 8,885 of record NZ_JBJZOG010000109.1, read on the forward strand.
AGGGTGATGCCCGTGGTCAACGAGTACCACGGCACCAGAGTGACCGTCCGGCAGCACGGCCGCCGCGCGCTCACCCCGTTCGCCCTCGTCGTGGTCGCGGTGCTCGCCACCGACGTGGTTTTCGCGGTCGACTCGGTGCCCGCCGTCTACGGCATCACCGAGGACCCGTACCTGGTCTTCGCCACCAACGCGTTCGCGCTGCTCGGCCTGCGCGCGCTCTACTTCGTCCTGCACGCCGCGCTCAGCCGGCTGGTGCACCTCAGCTACGGCCTGGCCGTCATCCTGGCGTTCATCGGCGTCAAGCTCGGCCTGCACTGGGCGCACGGCAGCTGGCCCGGGGTGCCGCAGATCCCCACGCTCGCCTCGCTCGGCGTCATCGTCGGCGTCCTGGTGATCGTCACCCTGACCAGCCTGCGCGCCACCCGCCACCGCGAGCCCGGCGAGGCGAAGGTCATCGCGGAGCGACACTGATCCACCGGCCCCGGCCCCCGCGGTGGTCACCCACTGCGGCGGGTCTCGCCGAACCCCTCGCCCGGCCACACCCCGAGGTGGTACGACTGACCGGTGGGAATCGTGTCGCCCGGCTTCCAGGGCCGGCCCCGCTCGGCCGAACCGGCCCTGCCCCCGGGCCAATACCTCACCCAGGACTTCCCGGTGCTCTCCGCCGGCCCGACGCCGAGAGTGCCCCTGGACACCTGGGAGTTCGTGCTGACCGGCGAGGGCGGTGCCGAGTTCCGCTGGTCCTGGGACGAGCTGATGGGCCTGCCGCAGGAGACGCCGACCGTGGACATCCACTGCGTCACCCGCTGGTCCAAGCTGAACACCAACTGGCAGGGCGTCTCGCTGGACACCCTGCTCGACGGCGTCGACACCGCCGCCCGGTACGCGCTGGTCCACTCGTACGGTGGATACACCACCAACCTGCCGCTCGACGACCTGCGCGGCGGCCGGGCCTGGGTGGCCCACAGCTACGACGGCGGCCCGCTGCCCGCCGAACACGGCGGCCCGGCCCGGCTGCTCGTCCCGCACCTCTACCTCTGGAAGTCGGCGAAGTGGGTGCGGGGCATCCGGCTGCTCGTCGACGACCAGCCCGGCTTCTGGGAGACCGCCGGCTACCACGACTACGGCGACCCGTGGCGCGAGCAGCGCTACCAGGGCGACTGAGGTGGGCGCGCCCACGACCAGCGGTCGGGTCGTCGCGCCGCTGACCTGGCGGGTGGCCCGGCTCGCCGAGCGGCGGATCGAGACCCCGACCGCGCAGACCCTCGTACTCGACGTGCCGGGCTGGCCGGGGCACCTGCCCGGGCAGCACGTCGACGTGCGGCTCACCGCCCCCGACGGCTACCAGGCCGCCCGGTCGTACTCCCTGGCGGCGCCCGCCGAGGGGGAGCGGATCGAGCTGACCGTGCAGCGGGTGCCCGACGGGGAGGTGTCGGCGTACCTCACCGAGGTGTGGGCGCACGGGGACCCGGTCGAGGTACGCGGGCCCGTCGGCGGCTGGTTCGTCTGGCGGACCGAGGAGGCCGCGCCGGTGCTGCTGGTCGCCGGTGGTTCCGGGGTGGTGCCGCTGATGGCCATGATCCGTGGTCGCCGCGCCGCGGGCAGCCGGGCGCCGTTCCGCCTGATCTACTCCGTCCGCACCCCCGACGACGTCTTCTACGCCGACGAGCTGCGTCGCCGCGCCCGCGACGACCGGGGCCTCGACGTGACCTACGTGTACACCCGCCAGGCAGCGGAGAGCTGGCGCGGCGAGCCGCACCGGATCGGCCTGGCCGACGTGAACAGCCACGGCTGGCCGCCCGACCTGGAACCCCTCTGCTACGTCTGCGGCCCCACCGGCTTCGTGGAGACCGTGGCGGATCTGCTGGTGGGGCTGGGCCACCCGACCCGGCGGGTGAAGACCGAGCGCTTCGGACCCACCGGGTGACCAGCGAGGAGGACCCATGACCGATCTGTCCTACCTGGACGGCAACATGCTCGACGGGCCGCTGCGTGAGCTGTTCGCCGTGGACCTCAGCGGCGCCACGGGGCGCTGCGACAACTGTGGCACGACCGGCCCGATGGCCGGGCTGCACGTCTACTCGCACGCCCCCGGCCTGGTGGGCCGCTGCCCGGCCTGCACGGGGGTGATGCTCCGGCTGGTCCGGGCGCCCGACCGGGCCTGGCTGGACCTGCGCGGCAGCACCTTCCTCCAGGTGCCGATGCCCTTCGACCAGCCCTACCCGCGCCCGCTCTAGCGCCACGCGCGCCTGCCCACCGACGTCGGCCATCGGGTCGAGGCGGCGTACCGGGCGGCACGGGGCATGACGAGGAGGGCTTGGCGGGCGGGCGAATATCTGCTCGCCCGATCACCGTTACCCCGGCTAGCGTCCGGCGCCGTGGCCGATCTGCATCCGCTGGCGTTCCTGCTCGGTCTGGAGGGGGTGGCGCTGCTGCGGGCAGTCGCCGGCGACGACGGTCTGGACCGGGCCTTCGTCGAGGCCCGGATCGCCGAGGTCCGCCGGCTGCTGGACGAGGCCGCTCCGACCCTCGGCGGCGGGGTGGATCGTGGCACCCTGGGCACGGTTGATGGTTACCGGAGTTGGGCGTCCACTTACGACCAGCCAGGCAACCCGCTGCTCGAGGTGGAGGAGGCGGTGGTCCGGGCCATCCTCGACAGGTTGCCGCCCGGCCGGGCGCTCGACGCGGCCTGCGGCACCGGTCGGCACGCGGCCTGGCTGGCCCGGCGCGGCCACACGGTGACCGGCGTGCACAGCTCACCAGAGCTGCTCGACCGGGCACGGGTGAAGGTGCCAGGCGCCGAGTTCCTGGCCGGCGATCTACGCGCGTTGCCCGTACCGGACGGGGGTTTCGACCTGGTGGTGTGTGGGCTGGCGCTGGCCCACGTCGCCGAGCTGCCGGAGGTGCTGGCCGAGTTCGCCCGGGTGCTGCGGCCCGGCGGGCACCTCGTCATCTCCGACGTGCATCTGGTTTCCCGCTATCTCGGCGGGGTGGTCCACCAGACCGGCCCGGACGGTCGCCTGGGGATGCTGCCCGCCTACCGGCGCGGTGCGGCCGACTACCTCGCCGCCACGTTGCCGGCCGGGTTCCTGGTGCGCGGCTGCGCCGAGCCCGGCTGGCCGCCCACCGACTCCGCCGGCGGCCCGCAGGCCCGCGTCTGGTGCCCGGAGGCGGCCGACGTCGCCTACACCGGCACCCCCGCTGCGATCATCTGGCACTTCACCCGCGCGTAGGAACCGCCCTGTCAACCACAGCCCACGCAAAGGTGGGCCACAGCGGCCACCTGAGCTACGGCTGCACAGTCGTGTCCAGCAGACCAGTCCCTTGCGTCAGGAGGACCACGACGATGCATTCCGATCAGCCGCGCCGTGCCGCGCCGACCTACCGGGGCCGCCCACTGGCCCGTCCCGAGGAGGACATCGAGGACCAGGGCCTCGGCTTCGACCTCGGCACCCTGCTGGGTCGTCGCCAGCTCTTCCGGGTGCTCGGCGTCGGCGCTACCGGCGTCGCGCTCGCCGCCTGCGGCAGCACCGACCGCGGCGGGTCGCGCGGCGACTCGTCCGCGCAGGGCGCGGGCACCGCGACGGCGGCGACCGCCGGAGAGATCCCGGACGAGACCGCCGGCCCGTACCCGGGCGACGGCTCCAACGGCCCGGACGTGCTCGAAGAGAGCGGGATCGTGCGCAGCGACATCCGCGGCAGCTTCGGCGACGCGACCGGCACCGCCGAAGGCGTCCCGATGACCCTGGAGCTGACCATCCAGGACCTCGCCAACGGAGGCACGCCGTTCGCCGGAACGGCCGTCTATGTGTGGCACTGTGACCGTGCGGGCCGCTACTCCCTTTACTCGCAGGGCGTCACGGGGGCGAACTATCTGCGGGGCGTCCAGGTCGCCGACGCCGCCGGCAAGGTCCGCTTCACCAGCGTCTTCCCCGCCTGCTACGCCGGTCGCTGGCCGCACATTCACTTCGAGGTCTACCCCGACGGGGAGAGCATCAACGATGCGGCCAAGGCCATCGCCACATCGCAGATGGCCCTCCCCCGGGACGTCTGCGACACCGTGTACGCCCAGGCCGGTTACGAACAGTCGGTGACCAACCTTGCCGGGGTGAGCCTCGACAGTGACAACGTGTTCGGCGACGACGGCGGCGCCACGCAACTGGCCACCGTCGTCGGCGACGTCACCAGCGGCTTCACCGTCGCCCTCGCGGTGCGCGTCGACACCAGGACGGCCCCCACCGGAGGCCAACTCGCCGGCAACGGCCGTCCGCCCGGGGATGCGCCCGGTCCGGGCGGTTCCGGTGGCCCGGGCGGCCCACCGTCGAACGGATCGCCGCCGTCCGCGTCCTGAGCGTCCGTTGCTGATCGTCCCCGGCGGCGCTGGTCCGCCGCCGTCGTGACCAACCGGCACTCGGCCCGCTCGACCGATGGAAGGTCGAGCGGGCCCGGACCCGACAGCGGGTGAACCGGCCGGCCGGCGGTCAGCCTGCGTCCGCCAGGCGCCGCCAGGCCACCGCGGCGAGCGCCGCCAGCACGGCGGCGGCCAGCCAGAACGGTGCCACGATGCTCCCGGTGGCCCGGGCGAGGACCCCGCCCAGGGCGGTGCCCACGGCCGCGCCACCCAGATCGGCGAGGGAGTAGACGCTGTTCACCCGGCCCCGCAGCCGGTCCGGCACGAGGCGCTGCCGCAGGGACACCACGAGCACGCCCCAGACCATGGTGTGCACCCCCCAGACCGCCAGGGCAGCGCCGGCCACCCAGGGTTGCCGGGTGGCGGCCAGCACGACCTGGAGGCCGACCTCGATCAGCAGCCCGACCCGCAGCAGCGTCGGAGTGCCGAACCGGGCCCGCAGCCGGGTCGCCAGGGTGCTCCCGGCCAGCCCGCCGAACGCCGAGGCGGTCAGCAGCACGCCGTACCCGACCTCGGCGAGGCCGAGCCGCTGCCGGGCGTAGAGCACGAACGCGGCGAACGCCGCGCAGAACGCCACGTTCATCACCGCGATGCTGACCGCCAGGGTGCGCAGCACCGGCACGGCCCAGAGCGCGCGCAACCCGGCGGCGATGTCGGCCCGCAGCGAGCGCTCCGCTCCGATGACCGCGGGGTCCGGCGTCGCGGCCGGGACCGGCCGCCGGCGCAGCAGCGCCAGCAGCAGGGCGGCCAGCCCGAAGGTGGCCGCGTCGAACCCGAACGGCAGCGCCGCCGCCAGCACGAAGAGGTACGCCCCGAGCGGCTTCGCCGCGAACTGGTTGCCGACCACGTAGGTGGCGAAGAGTCGGCTGTTGGCCTGCTCCAAGCGCTCCTTCGGGACCACCGCGGGCAGCAGCGCCCCGGCGGCGGTGTCCGCGAGGGTCTCCCCGACGCCGGTCAGGAAGAACGCCAGGCAGATCAGCGGCACGGTGGCGACCCCGGCGAGCACGGCCCCGGCGAGTGCGCCCAGCACCAGCCCGCGGCCGACGTTGACCGTGACGATCAGCTGACGCCGGTCGACGCGGTCGACGAGTGCCCCGCTGACCAGGGAGAAGAGTAGCCAGGGTAGTTGCGGGGCGAGGGCCGCGGCGGCCACGGCGGCCGGGTCGCGGGTCAGCGAGGCGACCAGCAGCGGGCCGGCGACCATGGTGACGCCGTCACCCAGGTTGGAGACCGCCGAGGCGGTCCAGAGGTGGTGGAAGTCCCGGCCGAGCCGGGCGGTGGGAACGGTGGCCGTCATGCCGGCCACCGGGCAGGGGTACGCGGTCCGGGCGCGACGGGGCGCCCGGACGGGATCTCCGGAAACACGAGGAACTCCCTCGGAAGCGATGTGGTGGCGTACGCACGCCAGGACGGGGGACCCGAGCGGGGGTCACCTGATCGCTTCGCGGCGAGGAGGCGGTGCCGAGGGTTGCGCCGGGCGGCGTCGAAGCAGCCGGCGGCGCGGATCAGGACACCGCGGTCCCCAGCGGCGAAGCGGAAACCAGCACCGTGCCGAGTGGAGCAGTCCTCATGATCGACCTCCCGTCGTCCGGGCCGAGGATAGGGCAGGTCGGGCCGCCGGGCGACCCCGCCGGCACCCCGCACGGGCCGATGGCGCAGAGTGGGACGCCGTGAGATACCTGCGCACCGACGGCCGGGTCGGCATCCGGCGGCCCCGACCCGCCGACGAGGCGGAGTTCACCGCCGCCGCCCGGCGCAGCCGGGAGCTGCACCACCCGTGGCTCGCCGCCCCCGACGACCCGGAGTCGTACGCCGCGTACCTGCGCAAGATCCGGGGAAGCGGCAATTCGGGCTACCTGTTCTGCGACCGGGCCACCGGCGAGATCGCCGGCTACGCGAACATCAGCGGCATCGTCATGGGCGCGCTGCGCGGCGGCTACCTCGGCTACGCCGCCTTCCTGCCGTACGCCGGGACCGGGCACACCTCGGCCGGCGTCCGGCTGGTTGTCGAGCACGCCTTCACCGCGCTCGGCCTGCACCGGCTGGAGGCGAACATCCAGCCCGGCAACGAGTCGTCCAAGCGGCTCGCGAAGCGGCTGGGCTTCCGGCTGGAGGGCTTCTCGCCGGACTACCTGTTCATCGACGGCGCGTGGCGCGACCACGAGCGCTGGGCCATCACCGCGCCGGAACCCGGGCGAGGCTGAGGGGCGGCCGCCCAGGCGACGGCCGCCACCCCTGTCGTCGGGTCAGCGCCCCGGACCCCGGGCCTCGGGGCGCTGCCCGGTCAGCCGTTGCAACTTCGCCTGCTTGTGGTCGACGCGCCGGCGCTGCCGGGGCGTGAGCCGCGGGCTGCCGCTCTGTCGGTTGTAGTTGGACACGCGTCGATCGGTCGGCACGATGCTCACAGCGGGTTCCCTTCTATCGACTGCACGGCGAGCGGGACATCCCTCAGGGCCGGCACCTCCTGTCGCTGCGGCTCCCGGGTCAGCGTCGCGGTGCCGCGGTCCGGCTGCACCTCCAAATAGGGCGGGATGTCGCCTTCCGTTCGGCCGGCCATCGCGACCGCGACCGGGGCGCGACACTGCCGCTCAGGCCGGACCTGGATGGTCTGCCCGGGGCGGACCAGGTAGGAGGGTCGGTTGACCTTGCCGCCGTTGAGCGTGAACGCGTTGTGGGCGACCAGGTCACGTGCCTCGTCGATGGAGCGGGCGAATCCGGCGCGGTGCACCAGCGCGTCCATCCGCTGCTCCAGTTGGCCGGTCAGGTTCTCCGCCGAGTCACCTGGGTGGCTGACGGCCGCCACCAGGGCCCGGGCCAGCTGCCGATCCCGCAACTCGTAGCGGGCGCGCACCTGTTTCCGCGCGCTGTCGTCCAACCAGGGACCGCCGGGGGCTGTCCGTCGCCCGCCGCGCACGCCGACCGGATGCCGCTGGCGCCGCATCCGGTAGCCGTATGCGGGGTGGATCGGGAACACGTCGTCGGGCGCGGGACGTACGGTGGTGCGGACCGCCATGTCGTTTCCTCCCTCGGCTCTCGCGCTCCCACCACCCTCCGTCGCCCACGGGCGAGGCGGCCTCACCCGATTCGAGTGATCAGACGGGCGACGGTCACGCGGCGGCTGACGACGCCCTGCGGACACCGTCCCCGCGTCGGGTGTACCGCGTCGATCTGGTGCGTACCGCGCCGCACCTGTCCGGGCCGAGCGGTGGCTCGCCGCCGACTTCGCCCTCGGCGACCGGCACGTTTGTCGCCCTCCTCGGCGGGAACGGCAGCGGGCATGACGAAACCTCGTGTGGTGATCGTGGGGGCCGGGTTCGCCGGTTACCACGCGGCGAAGACGTTGAGCCGGACGGCCGGCAGGCGGGCCGAGATCGTCCTGCTGAACACGACCGACTACTTCCTCTACCTGCCGCTGCTGCCCGAGGTCGCCGCCGGGGTGGTCGAACCGACCCGGATCACCGTGCCGCTCGCCGGCACCCTCGACGGCGTCCGGGTGGTGGTCGGCGAGGCGGACCGGGTCGACCTGCAGAACCGCTGGGTCGGCTACCACTCCCCGGAGGGCGACCACGGCCAGCTCGCGTACGACCGGCTGGTGCTCTCCGTCGGCAGTGTCAACAAGCTCCTGCCGATCCCCGGCGTGACCGAGTACGCGCACGGCTTCCGTGGCCTGCCCGAGGCGCTGTACCTGCACGACCACGTGGTACGCCAGGTCGAGCTGGCCGAGCTGACCGAGGATCCGGCCGAGCAGCGCGCCCGCACCACGTTCGTGGTCGTGGGCGCCGGCTACACCGGCACCGAGGTCGCCGCGCACGGCCAGCTCTTCACCGACCGGCTGATCGCCCAGCGGCCGCACCTCAAGGTCCGGCCGCGCTGGATGCTGCTCGACGTGGCGCCGCGCGTGCTGCCCGAGCTGGACAAGCGGATGTCGACCACCGCCGACCGGGTGCTGCGCCGGCGCGGGGTGGACGTGCGGATGGGCACCTCGGTCTCCGAGGCCACCCCGGACGGCGTCATGCTCACCGACGGCGAGTACGTCCCGACGTGCAGCCTGGTCTGGTGCGTCGGCGTACGCCCCGACCCGTTCGTGGCCGAGCTGGGACTGCGGACCGAGAAGGGCCGCCTGGTGGTCGACGAGTACCTCAACGTCCCCGGCCATCCCGAGGTGTTCGCCTGCGGCGACGCGGCGGCCGTGCCCGACCTGGCCCGCCTCGGGCAGATCTGCACGATGACCGCCCAGCACGCCCAGCGGCAGGGCAAGCTCGCGGCGCACAACATCGCCGCCTCGTACGGGGAGGGCGTCCGGAAGCCGTACAAGCACCACGACCTGGGCTGGGTGGTGGACCTGGGCGGCAAGGACGCCGCGGCCAACCCGCTGCAGGTGCCCCTGGCGGGACTGCCGGCGAAGGCCGTCACCCGTGGCTACCACCTGCTCGCGATGCCGGGGAACCGGGCCCGGGTGGGCGCGGACTGGGTGCTCGACGCCGCGCTGCCCCGGCCCTCGGTGCAGCTCGGACTGGTGCCCGGGAACGCCGTACCGCTGGAGAGCGAGTCGCCCGAGGTGGTGCGGCGCGGCTGAGTGAGGGCCGGGTCAACCGCCGGCCGGCGGCGGGTCTCCCGGCTCGGGGGACCGGTCGCCGGCCGCGTCGTGCCGCGGTCCGGCGTCGTCGCCCCGGTCCGGATCGCCGTCGACCGCCGGGGACGGGACCGTCCGCCGGCCGGCCGGGGCGAACTCGCGCAGCAGGATCTGCCCGATGCCGGCCGCCGGGATGGCCAGCAGCGCACCCACGAAACCGGCGAGCTCGGCCGCGATCAGCACGCTGACCAGCACGGTCAGCGGGTTCAACCGGACCGCACGGGACATGATGAGCGGCTGCAACAGGTGGTTCTCGAGCTGCTGGTAGACCACGAAGAAGACCAGCACCACCACGCCCGTGGTGGGGGAGTGCAGGAACCCGGCCCCGGCCGCGATGATCGCTCCCAGGGTCGCCCCGACCAGCGGGATCAGGTCGGCGATGGCGACCAGCAGGGCGATCACCGCCGCGAACGGCACCCCGGTGACCCAGAGCACCGCGAAGGTCAGCCCGCCACAGATCACGCTGATCAGCAGGTTGCCGCTGAGATAACCGGTGATGGTGCGGGAGGCGGCCCGCCCGATGCGGCGCAGCCGCTCCGCCGGGCCGTCGCCGACCAGCGCCAAGGCGCCGGCCACGACCTTCGGGGCCTCCAGCACCATCAGGTACGCCAGCACCACCACCGTCAGTAACCCGGCGACGGTTTCCAGCACGCCCCGGACCAGCCCGACGGCCGGCTGGCTCAATCGGGATCCGTAGCGCTGGAGCTGGTCGGCGTGGGCGTTGGCGTACCGCCGGAGGTGGAACCGGTCCAGCAGCTCGCCGAGCGGACCCCGGCCGGCCCGGGTCTCGCGCAGCAGCTCCGGCGCCCGGTCGGCGAAGCGGCTCACCTCGTTCAGCAGCGGCAGCACGATCATCGCGCCCAGCGCGGCGAGCACCGCGAAGGTGGCCAGGAAGACCAGCAGGGTGGCCACCGCCCGACGCCGTACGAACCGCCGTTCCACCCCGTCCACCAGGGGCTTCAGGGCGACCGCGAAGAACGCCGCGACGAGGATCCAGACCAGCACCCGGCGGGTCGCCCAGAGCAGGCCCAGCGCCACCACGGTGGTCAGCACCAGGCCGATGACGATCAGCGCCCGCCGGGCGGTGGCCCGGTCGTCGGCGTCGCTCATCCGGCGCGGCTACCCGCGCGGCGGGCGGGGAAACGCCGCGCCGGCTCAGCGCCCGGCGAGGCCGGCGTCGGTGGCCGGGCGGGTCCCCGCGACGAAGGCGTCCAGGGTTGCGCCGTGCAGCACGCCGCCGGGCACCGGGTCCCCGGCGGCGCGGGCGACCAGCCGGCGTACCGGCAGCCGGTCGGGCCGGCGGGCGGCGGCGAGCACCAGGTTGCCGTAGCGCCGGCCGCGCAGCATGCGCCGGTCGGCGACCAGGCAGACGGCGCGCAGCGTCGCCACCTGGCTGCGGCAGAACACCAGCGGCGGCAGGTCGGTGACGTTGACCAGGTAGACGCCGTCCGGGCGGAGCACCCGGGCCACCTCGACGGCGAACTCGACGACGGCCACGTGCCGGGGCATCCGGGCCGCGCGGTAGACGTCGGCGAGCACCAGGTCGTACGCGTCGGCCGGCGCGTCCGTCACCGCGGCCCGGGCGTCGCCGATGGTCACGTCGACCTCGGGCGGTACCGGGGGCAGCTCGCGGCGGACCAGTTCGACCACCGCCGGATCCAGCTCGACGACGCGCTGTGCGGAACCCGGACGGGTGGCCGCCAGCCAGCGGGGCAGGGTCAGGGCGCCGCCGCCCAGGTGCAGCGCGGTCAGCGGCCGCCCGGGCGGGGCGGCCAGGTCGACCACCGCGGCCATCCGGCGGACGTACTCGAAGTGCAGGTGGCGCGGGTCGGCGACGTCGACGTAGGACCGTTCGACCCCGGCGGCGAGCAGCGTACGTCCGGTCGGCCGGGCCCGGTCCACGACGATCTCCACGATCTCCCCGCTCCCCACGGCGGGCAACGGTACCGGG
>NZ_JBJZOG010000110.1:0-19690 GCF_047200535.1 Micromonospora mangrovicola
ACGGTCGACCCGCACGATCGGGCTACGGGGCGGGTCCCGGGGACAGGGTCAGAGGGTGCGGCCGAACGAGAGGCAGCCGGGGGCGTCCCGATAGAAGCCGAAGTTCGCGATCCGCTCGTAGCCGGACGAGGTGTACATCGCGATCGCCTCGGGCTGCCTGTCGCCGCACTCCAGGATGATCCGCTTGCGGCCCTGCTCGCGCGCCGACTCCTCGACCGCCGCCAGGACCGAGCGGGCGACGCCCCGGCCCCGGGCGGCCGGCGCGGTGTACATCCGCTTCAGCTCGGCCGTCTCGCCGTCGTCGCCGTGGCTGCGCCAGCCGCCGCAGCCCACCGGCTGCCCGTCGAGATAGGCGACCACGAACGCGCCGCCGGGAAGCTCGAACTCCGCCGCGTCGACCGGGGTGTCGTCGCCGCTGCCGCCGTACCGCTCGCCAAGGTCGGCCAGGGCCGACCGGATCAGCGCCTGCGACTCGGGCGCGTCGAAGCGCCGCGCCCGGATCTCGATCTCACTCACGACATGAAGGGTACGGCCGGGGCCGGGCCCGGACGGGTCCCGACCGCCCACGTCGGACGCAGATCACTCGTTCCGGCGGAAGTGGTCCCATCCGGCGGGACCCTCATACGCCGCGCCGTCCACGGTCACCCCGGCGCCCTCGGTCACCTGGCCGATCGGCCGCCAGCCGGCGGGCAGCGTCGCGGTCGCCGGGAAGGTCGCCGCGAGGGCGTGGTCGTCACCCCCGGTCAGAATCCAGGAGTACGGGTCGACGCCGAGCGCCTGCGCGGCGTCGAGCATCTGCCGGGGCACCTCGAACGCGTCCCGGCGGACGTCGATCGCCACCCGGCTGGCCTTCGCCACGTGCCCCAGGTCGGCCAACAGCCCGTCCGAGACGTCGATCATGGCGGTGGCGCCGGCGCGGGCGGCCTCCGGTCCGGCCGGGTACGGCACCTCGGGACGGCGGAACGCCTCGACCAGCAGCCGGGGCGTCCGGAAGCCGCGCGACAGCACGGTGTATCCGGCCGCCGCCCAGCCGGTCCGCCCGGCCATGGCCACCACGTCCCCGGGGTGGGCTCCGGAGCGGACCACCGGTGGCCGGCCGGCCAGGTCACCCAGGGCGGTCACCGCGATGGTCAGTGTCGGGCTGGCCGACATGTCACCCCCGACCACGCTCGCGCCGACCAGGGCCGCCTCGGCGGCGAGCCCGTCGGCCAACTCCTCGGCCCAGGCGGTGTCCAGCTGCGCCGGCAGGCAGAGGGCGACCAGCAGGGCGGTCGGGGTGGCCCCCATCGCGGCGATGTCGGCCAGGTTGGCCGCTGCCGCCCGGTGGCCGACGTCCCGCGCCCCGGACCAGTCCCGCCGGAAGTGCCGCCCCTCGACCAGCACGTCGGTTGAGGCCGCCACCCGCCGGTCCGGCGCCGCGACGACCGCCGCGTCGTCACCGGGGCCGAGCAGGCAGCTCTCCCCGTACGTCAGCCGGGCGGTCACCCGGTCGATCAGTCCGAACTCCCCCACACCCGCGACAGTCATTCCGTCCCCTCGTCGCGCTCGCGCATTCCGCAGCCCCGTCACCACGACCCGGTGTGCGTTCGCTCACCGCGTCCAACCGACCACCGATAGGGATCGGACCTGCTCCGTAGGGTAGTTTCACCCTTCGGGCCGCCCCAGGCGGCGACGGACGGAGGTCGAGTCGTGGTACAGGCGTACATCCTCATCCAGACCGAGGTCGGTCGGGCGCGTGACGTGGCCGGGCAGATCGCGGACCTTACCGGCGTGGTACGGGTCGACGCCGTCACCGGGCCGTACGACGTGGTCGTCCTCACCGAGGCGAACACCGTCGACGAGCTCGGCAAACTCATCGTCAGCAAGGTGCAGATGGTGCCCGGCATCACCCGCACCCTCACGTGTTCGGTGGTGCGCCTGTAAGTGGACGAGATCACTTCCTCCCCCGCTCCCGACGAATCCCGCCCGGCCGCCCCACGCGGCGACCGGTCGACCCGCGGCGCCGCGCTCTGGGCGACCCTGATCGCGGTGCCGGTCACCCTGGCGGTGGCCGGGTTCACCTTCGCCAAGCTCGCCCCGGCGGAGCCGGACGCCTCGCCCAGCGCCTCGGCGAGCGCCGCCCGGCCGCAGTCGACCACTCCGGTCGAGATGCCCGCGCCGACCCTGGCGGACCGGGCCGCGACCGAGTGCCGGGCGCTGATGTCGCAGCTCCCGGCGAGCGTGCGCAACCTGGCCCAGCGGCCGGTCACCGCCGGCGCCGAGCAGAACGCCGCGTACGGCGACCCGGCCCTGACCGTGGCCTGCGGTGGCACCCCGCCGCTCGTGCAGCCCACCGACGAGGTGTGGTCGGTCAACAAGGTGTGCTGGCACGCCACCGAGGAGGCCGACGCCACGGTGCTGGTCACCGTCGACCGGCAGACCCCCGTCCGGGTCCGCGTCCCGAAGGAGTACGCGCAGCCCCTCCAGTGGGTCACCCCGATCGCCGACGCGATCGTCTCCTCGGTCCCGTCGGCGAAGACCGCCCCGTCGGGCTGCTCCGCCTGACCCCACCCACCTCGCGCTGATTCACGGAAAGAGTGGCCTCCCGAGCGGGAATGGCCACTCTTTCCGTGAATCAGGGCGAATCTTGGTCAGCGGCCGGCGCGGCGCAGGGCGGTGCGGATGAGGCGGTTGACCAGCTTCGGGTACTCCAGGCCGCTGGCGGCCCACATGCGGGGGAACATCGAGGTCGAGGTGAAGCCGGGCATGGTGTTGATCTCGTTGAGGTAGACGTCCAGCTCCGGGGTGACGAAGAAGTCGACCCGGGCCAGGCCGGAGCAGTCCAGCGCGGTGAAGGCGCGGGCGGCGTACTCCTGAACCTGGCGGGTGACCCGCTCGGGCAGGTTCGCCGGGATGTCGTACTCGCAGGCGTCGTCGATGTACTTGGCCTCGAAGTCGTACCAGTCGTGACCGGAGATCACCCGCACCTCGGCCAGCACCGACGCCTCGGGCGCTCCCCCGGCCTCGCCCTCCAGCACGCCGCACTCGATCTCGCGACCGACGATGGCACCCTCCACCAGCACCTTGGTGTCGATCTCCCGGGCGGTGGCGACCGCCGCGTCGAGCTGCGACCAGTCGTCGACCTTGGTGATGCCGAAGGAGGAGCCGGCCCGGGACGGCTTCACGAAGACCGGCAGGCCGAGGCGCTCCTTGTCCTCCTCGGTCATGGTCATCCCGTTGCGCAGCACCACGTACGGGCCGACCGGGATGCCCTCGGCGACGCAGAGCTTCTTGGTGAACTCCTTGTCCATGGCGGCCGCGGAGGCGAACACGTTCGCCCCGACGTACGGGATGTCGGCCATCTCCAGCATCCCCTGGATGGTGCCGTCCTCGCCGTACGCGCCGTGCAGCACCGGGAAGACCACGTCCACGTCGGCGAGGGCCCGCGGCCCCTGCGCCGGATCGAGGACCATCAGACCGCCCACCGCCGGGTCGGCGCGCAGCACCAGCTCGGCGCCGGAGCCGGAGGTGATCTCCGGCAGCTTGCGGTCGGTGATGGCGAGCTGGCCCGGGTCGCCGCTGGCGAGCACCCACTGGCCCTGCCGGGTGATCCCGACCGGCACCACCTCGAACTCGTCCGGGTCCAGCGCGCCGAGCACACTTCCCGCGCTGACGCAGGAGATGCCGTGCTCGGGGCTGCGCCCGCCGAAGACGATCGCCACACGGGTCTTGCCTGGGGTGGTCACTGGTAGGTCACCTCTTCGTTAGCGACTGCGGCCGGCCGTGCTCGCCCGTGGCGCTCACCCGGTTGACCTTACTGTGCGTGGCGAGCACCGGCAGCCGATACCCGGGGACCCGGCACGCCGCGGCGCATCCGGTCAGCAGCCCATATACGGGGAGTAACCACCCGGGCGGCTCGTTCAATACCTCTAGTGTGTCGACCGACGACGGAGGTGCGCCACGGACACCAGGGATCGACACGTAGGGCGGGCCCGCGGGCTGTTGGAGCTCGGTCGCTGGCGCGAAGCCATCGCCGAGCTCGGCACGGTCGTGGCGGACCACCCGGGTGACGTGGAGGCACTCTGCCTGCTGGCCCGCTGCTACAGCCTGGCCGGAGACCCGGCGAGCACGGTGGCCACGGCGGAACGGGTGCTGGCGGTCGCTCCCCGCCACGAATGGGCGCTGCGGCAGCGGGCGGTGGCGCTGGCGGCTCTGAAGCACCGGCGGGCAGCCGCCGAATCCGCGCGAGCGGCGATCGTGGCGGCGCCCACGGAGTGGCGGGCCCACGCGGCGCTGGCCGAGGTGCAGGTGCAGCGGCTCGGCGCATGGTCGGTGCTGTCGGCCCGGTTGGCGGCGGACGCGGCGCTGCGGCTGGCGCCCGAGGAGGCCGACGCCCACCTGGTCGACGCCCGGGTGCGGTTGCGTACCGGCGAACTGACCGCCGCCCGTCGGGCCTGCCTGCGGGCGCTGGAACTGGATCCCGGTAACCAGGTGGCGCTGCACAACCTGGCCGTCGTGGAGCTGACCCGGGAGCGGCCGGACCGCGCCGCGCGGGGGTTCACCGAGGTGCTGGCCGGAAGGCCCGACGACCGTCTCGTCGGCACCGCCCACCGCCGGGTCGTCCACGCGATGCTGTGGCGGCTCTTCGACGTGTTCGCCGCCGCGACGCTGCTGCACGTCGCCCTCTTCACCGTGCTGGCCGGGCCGTGGCGTCGACCAGTCGCCCTCGCCACGGCCCTGGCGCTGCTGGCCGGCCTCACCCTGGTGGGTGTCCGGGCCTGGCGGGCGCAGCCGGCGCCGGTGCGTTGGCGCCTGCGCAGCGACCGCCTCCGTCCCGCGGTGATGCTCTGGCCGGCGATGGTCGCGGCGGCCGCGCTCACCCTGCTCCTCAGCGCGTACCGGCCGGCACCCGGCGGCGTCGCCGAACGGATGTGGTGGGCCGCGCTGCTGGTCACCCTTGTCGGATTCGGTGCCCGGCTCGTCGAGCTGCTGGGCCGGCGGGTGCTGATTCTCCTGGTCCGGCTCTCGTTCCGGGCGACGCTGGGCCTTTATCGAGCCGGGGTCGCGTTGCGTCGGCGGCGGGTGCCGGCTGCCGCCGCGAGGGCACGAGGATGAGCGCGGCCACACCACGGCCGCTACGCTCCTCGTCCTGTGAGCTCCGACGCCCTCATCGACAGCCTGCTGGCCGCCCTCGCCGCCCGCCCCGACGACCTGCCGCTGCGACTGCACCTGGCCGGGCTGCTGCTCGACCAGGGCCGGGCCGCGGAAGCCGTCGCGCAGGCCGGGCAGGCACTCGCGCGAGACCCAGGGGATGCGCAAGCCCAGGCCCTGATGCGGCGCGCCCTCGGCGCACCCGCGCCGGCCCCGGCCACCCCGGCCGAGGCAGCGACGCCGCCGGCGCAGCGAACCGCCGCGGACGGGCCGCCGCCCGGTGACGACCCGCTGGCCGCGTACGCGCAGGAGCTTGCCGACGTCGTGCCGCCGCGCTTCGCCCCGGCCGGCGACGAGCCGGAGCCGGTCCGCGGTGACGCCGACCGGGTGTACGACGTGGAGTCCTCCTCGGTGCGGCTGGCCGACGTGGGCGGCATGTCGGCGGTGAAGGAGCGCCTGGAGCTGGCCTTCCTGGGCCCGCTGCGCAACCCGGAGCTGCGCCGGATGTACGGCAAGAGCCTGCGCGGGGGGCTGATGCTCTACGGCCCGCCCGGTTGCGGCAAGACCTTCCTGGCCCGGGCGGTGGCCGGCGAGATGGGGGCGAAGTTCCTCTCACTGTCCATCGTGGACGTGCTGGACATGTGGATCGGCAACTCGGAGCGGAACCTGCACGAGCTGTTCCAGGCGGCCCGGCGCAACGCGCCCTGCGTGCTCTTCCTCGACGAGGTCGACGCACTGGGCCACAAGCGGTCGCAGGTCTCGTCGAGTTCGATGCGTACCCTGGGCAACCAACTCCTGGCCGAACTGGACGGCATGGAGGGCGACAACGACGGCGTCTTCGTGCTGGCCGCGACGAACACGCCGTGGGACGTCGACCCGGCGCTGCGCCGGCCGGGGCGGCTGGACCGGATGGTGCTGGTGCTACCGCCGGACGCCGAGGCCCGGGCCGCGATCCTGGAGTATCACCTGCGCGAGCGCCCGATCGCCAACATCGACCTGCGCCGGCTGGTCGCGGCGACGGAGGACTTCTCCGGCGCCGACCTGGCCCACCTGTGCGAGACCGCGGCCGAGTTCGCGATGGCGGACTCGGTACGGACCGGCGAGGTCCGGATGATCGAGCAGCGGGACCTGGACCGGGCACTCAAGGAGGTGCGCCCGTCGACCCGGCCTTGGCTGTCGACCGCCCGCAACGTTGCGATGTTCGCCAACGAGGGTGGTGTCTACGACGACCTGGTCGGCTACCTGAAGCGGCGCAAGCTGCTGTGAGGCCGGACGGCCGGTGGCGGGACCTGCCACCGGCCGTCCGGCGCCCCGCCTCCCTCGGCCGGGTCCGGAGGCGGGGTGGAGTCAAGCCACGTGCGTGGAGACCTTCGGGCGGCGCCCCACCGCGATGACCTTGACGCGCTGCCGTCCCGCGCGGACCATCCCGAGAGCCATGAAAGCGCCGGCGATCCGGTCCGCCGCCTCACGGCTGCTCGCCCCGACCACCTGCCGGCGACGCTCGGGGCTCGTCCGCTCGTTGCGCTCCATCCCCTTTAAGGGCCGGACGTCGGTGAGAACCACCAGGAACCGGGTCATCCCCCGCCACCTTGGCCCGGTGGGCGGCAACCGGTCACCGTCATGCCACTCGCCTCCGCGCCTCCTCGCCGATGAACTCTCCTCGGGAGGTGAGGGCACGCGGCGATCGGGTCGTGGGGGAGAAAGACCCGATCACCGCGCGCCCCATCCCTTTCGTTCGCTCACCACCACCGTCGCCACGACAACCGGCGGTGAGGACGCCGTCACAGATTGACAGGTGGACACGCGTGACTGCAACTCTCATCGAGTTTCTCTCACGCCGAACCTCCCATTGATGTGCGACCATCGATGCATGGCGCCGAAAACAGCCCGGGCCCGGCGGCTCGGCATCGCCCTGCGTACCCACCGGGAAGCCGCCGGCCTGACCCTCGAGGTCGCGTCCGACGAGATCAACAGCACCCGGAGCACCCTGTCCCGGTACGAGAACGCGCAGACCCTGGTCAGCCCGGCGACCGTGCGCGCGCTGCTCACCCTCTACGGAGTGAGCCCCGATGAGATCGCGGCGGCGGTGGAGCTCGCCAAGGACGCCCGCAAGCCCGGCTGGTGGGTCTCCTACTCGTACCTGCTGGACCGGCGGACCATCGACTTCATCGCCCTGGAGGCGGAGGCGACCGGAATCGCCAACTTCGAGCCCTCAGTGGTGCCCGGCCTGCTCCAGACCGCCGACTACATCCGCGGCGTGATGCGCGGCGGTCCGCACACCCTCAGCGACGAGCAGGTGGAGCAGCGCGTCCACCTGCGACTCGACCGGCAGCAACGGCTCACGGGTGACGATCCGCCGATCTTCGACGCCATCATCGACGAGGGCGCACTGCTGCGTCCGGTCGGCGACCGATCGGTGATGGCGGGCCAGCTCCGACACCTGTTGAAGGCGGCCGAACTGCCCAACATCACCGTGCAGGTGATCCCGCTGGCGGCGGGCTACCACCGGGGCACCCGGGGCTCGCTGCACATGTTGGAGTTCGCCGACCCGGAGGACCCGATGATCGCCTCGGTGGAGACGGTAGCCGGGCAGATGATTCTGGACCGGCCGAGCGACCTGCGTACCTGCACGAAGATCATGGGGCACCTGCGGACCGTGGCGCTGAGCCCGGCGGCCAGCCGGGACCAGCTCCTCCGCCTGCTGAACGAGAGGTAGACACCATGAACGGCACGAACAACCCACGCCCGCCGGCGACCGGCTGGCGCAAGAGCAGCCACAGCGGCGACGAGGGTGCGTGCGTCGAGATGTCGCCCGTGGCGGAGTCGGTCGCCGTCCGCGACTCCAAGGACCCGGCCGGCCCGGTGCTGGTCTTCTCCCGGGCCGCCTGGGCCGCCTTCGCCGGAAGGCCGCCGCGCCCCTGACCGGGCCCGCAGTTCAGCCGGCGACCAACGGACCGGTTGCGGAGCCGGCCTCGACGGCCTCCAGGGCGGCGATGGCCACCCCCCGGGCGCCGGCCATGTCCCGGTCGGGCACCAGGGCGAAGGTGGCCACGGCGGCCTGCTCGGCCCGGAGCACGGTGTGCTCCTGCACCGTGGCCAGGAACCAGTCACGGAACTCCGGCGCCGCCTCGACCACCCCGCCGCCGACGAAGTACGCGTGCGGGTCGGTGAAGTTCGCCGCGATCGTGAAGAGCCGCCCCAGGGCCGCCGCCTGCTGGGTGAAGACCTCCCGCGCCAGCGCGTCGCCCCGCTCGCCGTAGCCGCGGACCAGCTTGGCCGCCCGGCCCGGCTCCTCCGCAGCCAGCGGATGCCCCGGGAACCGCCCCAGCCAGTACGGAAGCAGGTTCTGCTCGATCGCGGTCAGCGAGGCGACGCTCTCCGCGTCCCCGCTGAAGCCGCAGGCGCAGGCGGGTACCGGCTGATCCGGGCCGAGCAGCCCGTCGAGCGGGATGTGCACGTGCCCGAGCTCGCCCGCCATCCCGGCCGCGCCGGCAACCACCCGGCCGGCCTCCACCACCCCGCCACCGAGCCCGGTGCCGACGATGGCCGCGACGGAGGACCGGCGCATGGCGTCCGCTCCGAAGTGGATGTGATGCGCGTACAGGGCCGCCGCGTTGCCGTCGTTGGCGTAGACCACCGGCAGGCCCAGCCGGCGCTCCAACGCGCTGCGGACGTCGTACCCCCGCCAGGCCGGTTGCGAGAAGTTGGTGGAGCCGCGCGAGGAGATCACGCCGGTGGCGCTCGCCGGACCGGGGGTGTCCAGCCCGACCGCGCGGACGGATTCCCGGGGCACCCCGGTCAGCGCCAGCACGCCGTCGAACGCCCGGGCCAGAGCCTCGATCGCCGCTTCCGGGCCGGCCTGCACCTCGCTCGCGATCTCCACCAGCCCGTCCACCAGGAACCGACCATCGAGGGTCAGGACGGTGGCGTTGTTGCTGTTCCCACCGTTGTCCAACCCCACCACAACCGGCACATCCGCGCTGCCCACGGCCACCCCTCCCACCGAGCCTCACCTGAGGCTAGTTCGGTGTTCACCGGCCCGCCACGCCTCGGACCGCCACCCACCGCCCAGCCCGACCCGCCGGCCCGACAGCCCGACGGGCGTCTGGCGACCCGCACGGTCCGTCCGCACGAGTCGGGGCTCGCCGGGGCCGGGATGACGCTCGGCCGCGGCGACCGGCGGTCACCGCGGCAGGGTCCGCCCGGGGCGGCGGGCCGTGACGGCGGTGGCGTCCAGATCGTCGTCGTGCACCACCGTCGGCACCAGGCCAGCCTCGGCCAGCACCGCGCAGAGCGCCGCGGCCTGGCCGGCGCTGACCTCGACCGCCAGGTGCCCGCCCGGGGCGAGCCACTCGGCCGCGCCGGCCGCCACCCGGCGCAGCACGGCCAGCCCGTCGACCCCGCCGTCCAGGGCCAGCGGCGCCTCGTGCAGCCGCGCCTCGGCCGGCAGCAGCGCCACCGCCTCACTCGGCACGTACGGGGCGTTCGCGACCACCAGGTCCAGCCGGCCCCGCCACTCGCCCGGCACCGGCACGAACAGGTCGCCCTGGTAGACCGGCACGCCGAGCGGGGTCAGGTTGCGCCGGGCACATGCCACAGCGGCGGGGTCGAGGTCGGCCGCGGCCAGCCAGCGCGGCGCGAGCCGGCCGTGCAGCACCAGTGCGGCGGCGCCCGACCCGCAGCAGAGGTCCAGCACGGCCGGCGCCGGACCGGCGACCGCCGCCGCGGCGGCGACCAGCAGGGCGGTACGCCCGCGGGGCACGAACACCCCGGGGTCGACGGCAACCCGCAGCCCGCAGAACTCGGCCCAGCCGAGCAGGTGCTCCAGCGGCCGGCCGGCGACCCGGCGGTCGATCAGTTCGGTGAGGGCCGCGGCCGAGTCGGCGGCGGCGATCAACAGGTCCGCCTCGTCCTCGGCGTAGACGCAACCGGCGGCGCGCAGCCGCTGGACGAGTGCGGAACGGTCGGAGTGCGACAGTGCCATGGGATGCCTTTCGGGAACGCTCGTCGGCGCTCCCGACGTCGCCTAACCCTTGGGCGACGCGGACACGGAGGGAGCGCCGTTCCTTCGCTGGTGGATCGGTCTCACCTCCTCCGGTCGGGCCCACGCGGGGGGCCATGGCTGCCGGTTACCTTAGCGGAGCCGCCGCCGGGCGCCCTCGGCGCCGGTACGGCGGCGTCAGTCCGCGCTGGCGTCCAGCGCGGCGGCCACGTCGGCCACCAGGTCGGCCGGGTCCTCGATGCCGCAGGAGAGCCGCACGAAGCCGGGAGCGGTGTCGTCGCCCCACTGGGCCCGCCGGTCCGCCGTGGTGTGCAGCCCGCCGAACGAGGTGGCCGCGGCGACCAGCCGGGACGCGTGGAGGAACCGGGCCACCCGGGCGGCGTCGCCCAGGTCGAAGGAGAGCACCCCCGGCATCCGGCGCAGCTGCGCCGAAGCCACCGGGTATCCCGGGTCCTCGGGCCACCCCGGCCAGCGCAGCCCGGTCACGTCCGCGCGCCCGGCGAGCAACCGGGTGAGCGCCTCCGCGTTGGCCGCCTGCCGGGCCAGCCGCAGGTCCACGGTCGCCAGCGAACGGTGGGCCAGCCAGCAGTCGAACGCGCCGGGCACCCCGCCGGTCATGGTCCGCCAGGCGGTCACCGGGTCGAGCAGCTCGGCGGAGCGGGTCGCCACGTACCCGAGCAGCAGGTCGGAGTGGCCGGTGAGGGCCTTGGTGCCGGAGGCGACCACCACGTCGGCGCCCAGCTCCAGCGGGCGCTGCCCCAGCGGGGTGGCGGTGGTGTTGTCCACCGCGACGAGGGCTCCGGCGGCGTGCGCCGCGGCGGTGAGCGCCGGCAGGTCCGCCACGTCCAGGCCCGGGTTCGCCGGGGTCTCCAGCAGCACCAGCCGGACACCGGAGAACGACGGGTACGGGCCGGCGGTGGGCACGAACCCGACGCGTACCCCGATGCCCTCCAGGGTGGCGGTGGCGAAGGCGCGCACCGGGAAGTACCCGTCGGCGGGGAGCAGCACGGTGTCGCCGGGACGCAGCAGCGCCAGCAGCAGCCCGGTGATGGCCGCCTGGCCGCTGGCGAAGACCCGGCAGTCCCCGCCCTCCAGCTCGCCGATGGCGGCCTCCAGCAGCCGCCGGGTGGGGTTGTCCGGCCGGCCGTACCCGTTGGGCGTCGCCGCCGGGCCCCGCCAGGGGTCGAGGTGGTAGGGCGCGGCGAAGACCGGACCGGGCAGGAACGGCTGTCCCGGCTCCGGCGCCGGGAGCCCGGCGTGGACGCTGCGGGTGCCGTCACCCCACTCGGTCATCGCCGCCTCACTCGTACGACTCGGGCTTCGCGGTCCGGCTCATCAGGGCGTCCACGGCGAGGCGCGGGTTCATCCCCTCGTGGCAGATCCGCTCGATCTGCTCGGTGATCGGCATCTCCACGCCGTGCGCCCGGGCCAGGTCCCGGATGGACAGGCAGCTCTTGACGCCCTCGGCGGTCTGCCGGGTGGCGGTCTGGGCCTGCTCCAACGTGTCCCCCCGGCCCAGGTGCTCGCCGAAGGTGCGGTTGCGGGCCAGCGGCGAGGAGCAGGAGGCGACCAGGTCGCCCATGCCGGCCAGCCCGGCGAAGGTGATCGGGTCGGCACCGAGCGCCACGCCCAGCCGGGCGGTCTCGGCCAGGCCCCGGGTCATCAGCATGGCCCGGGTGTTGTCGCCGAAGCCCATCGCGGTGGCGATCCCGTACGCCAGGGCGATCACGTTCTTCACCGCCCCGCCCAGCTCGCAGCCGATCACGTCGTCGTTGGTGTACGGGCGGAAGTACGGCGTGCGGATCGACGACTGGACCAGGGCGGTGCGCCGGTTGTCGGTGCCGGCGACCACGGTGGCGGCCGGCTGCTCGGCGGCGATCTCCGGGGCCAGGTTGGGCCCGGAGACGACGACCACCCGGTCGGCGGGCACCCCGGCGGTCTCCATGATCACCTGGCTCATCCGCTTGGTGGTGCCGAGTTCGATGCCCTTCATCAGCGACACCAGCGTGGCGTCCGGATCCAGGTACGGGGTCCACTCGGCGAGGTTGGCCCGCAGCGTCTGGGACGGCACGGAGAGCACCACGACCTCGGCCCCGGCGATCGCCTCCTCGGCGTCCCCGGTCGCGGTGACCCGGTCGGGCAGCCGCACGTCCGCCAGGTAGTCCGGGTTGCGGCGCCCGGTCCGGATCGCGTCGGCCACGGCCCGCCGCCGGGCCAGGATGGTCACGTCCCGGCCGGCATCGGCGAGGATCTTGGCGAAGGCCGTCCCCCAGGAACCCGCGCCCAGCACCGCGACATGCCCGGTCACTCGGTCACCTCGGGGGTGCGGGTGCGAGCGGGACGCTCCCAGAGCGGGGGTGGGGTGCCGCCGCGGATCTCGGCGACCAGGTCACGGATCCGCAGCATGATGGTCTCGGTCATCTCTTCGAGGATCGCCCGGGACGGGGTGGCGCCGGCCCAGCGGCTCAGGTCGACCGGCGGGCCGGCCACCACGGTCACCGGGGTCCGGGGGCGCAGCCGCAGCCGGGCGGCCTTCGGGTCGAACATCTTCTCCGGTCCGACCATCGCGACCGGGATCACCGGCGCGCCGGTCGCCAACGCCAGCCGCGCCGCACCGGTCTTCCCCTTCATCGGCCAAAGGTCCGGTTCGCGGGTGATCGTCCCCTCTGGGTAGATCACCACGGCGCCCCCCTCGTTCAGGGCGTCGACCAGCTTGTCCAGCGACTTGACCGCGTCGACGGTCCCCCGCTCCACCGGGATCTGGCGACACCGGTGCAGAATCCAGCCGATCACCGGCACCCGGAACACGCTGGCCTTGCCGAGGTACTGCGGCCAGCGCCCGGAGTCGTAGATGAAATGGGCCGAGACCAGCGGGTCCGCGTGCGAGACGTGGTTCGGCACGATGATGATGCCGCCGTCCCGACGCAGCTGCTCCATGCCCCGCCAGGTGCGCCGGGTCCACACGGTCAGCACCGGCTTGACCAGCACCACGGCTAACCGTGGCCAGAATCCCACCTTCCGCCGCGCCACCCTGTCTCCTCCTCGTGCCCCGACCACGCGCCCACGTCCCGCGTCGAAATCATGCCTGCTCGCCCCAGGTCCGGCCAGTGAGGGTACCGCCGCGCGGCTGGCAGGATGTCCACGTGCCCGAGCCGAGCTGGACCGTGGTGGTGCCGGTGAAGCGCCTCGGGGCGGCGAAGAGCCGCCTGCGGGGCGCGCTGTCCGGCGTACCCCATGAGGAGCTGGCGCTCGCCCTGGCGGCCGACACGGTCCGGGCGGTGCGCGCCTGCCCGGTGGTGGTTGAGGTGGTGGTGGTCACCGACGACCCCCGGGTGGCCGCGGAGGTCACCTCGGCCGGCGCCCGGGTGACGCCGGACCCGGCGGGTGGGTTGAACGCGGCCTTCCGGCACGGCGCGGCGGTCGCCGGCCCGCGCGCCGCGGTGGCCGGCCTCACTGCGGACCTGCCGGCGCTGCGCCCGGCCGAGCTGGCCGCGGCGCTGCGGGCCGTCCCCACCGGCCCGCCGGGGGTGGCCGGCTTCGTGGCCGACGCCCCGGGCACCGGCACCGTGCTGCTCGCCGCGCCGGTCGGCGTGGTGCTGGATCCCCGCTTCGGGGTGGGCTCCGCCGGGGCGCACACGGCCGGCGGGGCGCTGCCGCTGCTCGGCGACTGGCCCACCCTGCGCCGGGACGTGGACACCGCCGCCGACCTGGCCGCGGCGGCCCGGCTGGGCCTGGGTCCGCGCACCGCCGCCCTGCTCGACGCCCGCGCGGCCACCGCCCCGGCCTGACCGGTCCCCGGACGGCCGCCACCGGTGGCGCGGCGATCCGCTACGGTGCTGGCATGCAGGGCACGGTGGCCACCTACGACGCGTCGACCCGCAGCGGGGTGCTGCTCCTCGACGACGGCACCGAGCTGCCCTTTCCGGCCCGCGCCTTCGACGCCTCCGGGCTGCGGCTGCTCCGGCTCGGGCAGCGGCTCCGGATCGAGCGGAACGCCGCCGGCGAGGTCGTCCGGGTGACTTTGCCGACCATGTCCTGATCGACCTGCCCCGAGTTCATTTTCTGTTCACCGATATCGGGGAATCATGAGGTGGTGAGCACCCCTCGCGAGCACCCCGACCGCACGTCCGACGTTCTCGACCCGACCGCGCCCCGCAACGGCGCCCGACCCCGCGGCGCCGACGGACGGTTCCGGCCGCTCCGGGCGCC
Organism: Micromonospora mangrovicola; assembly: GCF_047200535.1. Classification (NCBI taxonomy): domain Bacteria; kingdom Bacillati; phylum Actinomycetota; class Actinomycetes; order Micromonosporales; family Micromonosporaceae; genus Micromonospora; species Micromonospora mangrovicola. The sequence continues at coordinate 14,342 of NZ_JBJZOG010000110.1, forward strand.
CGAGGAGGACCTCACCGGCGCGCCCGCCGGCCCCGACTCCGCCGGACTGGAGGAGTCGCTCGACCCGGTGGAGGGCCCCGGCCCCGGGCCGGACGTCGAGCCGCCGGCCGCGCAGCCCCTGCCCGAGGACCGCTTCCTCAACCGGGAACTCTCCTGGCTCGACTTCAACGCCCGGGTGCTGGCGCTGGCCGAGGACACGCGCACCCCGCTGCTGGAGCGGGCCAAGTTCCTGGCCATCTTCGCCAGCAACCTCGACGAGTTCTACATGGTCCGGGTGGCCGGGTTGAAACGCCGGCTCTCCGCCGGCCTGCCGGTCCGCGGCGGCGACCGGCTGCCGCTGCGCACCCAACTGGAGCTGATCGCGGAGAAGACCGCCGACCTGGTGGCCCGGCACGCCGCCTGCTTCGTCGACGACGTGCTGCCCAAGCTGGCCGAGGAGGACATCCGGATCCTGCGCTGGAGCGACCTGGACGACGCCGAACGGGAACGGCTGCGCACCTGGTTCCGGGAGCACATCTTCCCGGTGCTCACCCCGCTCGCGGTGGACCCGGCGCACCCGTTCCCGTACATCTCCGGGCGCTCGTTGAACCTGGCCGTGTCGGTCCGCGACCCGGACGGCGGCCCGGAGCTGTTCGCCCGGGTCAAGGTGCCGAACAACGTGCCCCGGTTCGTCCGGGTCACCCGCGACCAGCCGGGGATGCGCTTCCTGCCGGTGGAGGACCTCATCTCGGTACATCTCGGGCAGCTCTTCTCCGGCATGCAGGTGGTCGAGTGCCACCTGTTCCGGGTCACCCGCAACGCCGAGGTGGAGGTGGACGAGGACCGCGACGAGGACCTGCTCCAGGCCCTCGAACGGGAGCTGGCCCGCCGCCGGTTCGGGCCGCCGGTGCGGCTGGAGGTCGCCGCCTCCATCTCCGACCACATGCTGGAGCTGCTGGTCCGCGAGCTGGACATGGACGGCCAGGACGTGCTCCGGGTCCGCGGCCTGCTCGACCTGTCCGCGCTCTGGCAGGTGTACGGCGAGACGGACCGCGCCGACCTGAAGGACCCGCCGTTCGTGCCGGCCACCCACCCGCGGCTCACCGAGGGCGAGGTGCCACGCAGCGTCTTCGCCACCCTGCGCGACGGTGACGTGCTGGTGCACCACCCGTACCACTCGTTCGCGACCAGCGTGCAACGCTTCGTCGAGCAGGCCGCCGCCGATCCGAACGTGCTGGCCATCAAGCAGACCCTCTACCGCACCAGCGGGGACTCGCCAATCGTCGACGCGCTGGTCGACGCGGCCGCCGCCGGCAAGCAGGTGGTGGTGCTGGTGGAGCTGAAGGCGCGCTTCGACGAGGTGGCGAACATCGGCTGGGCGCGCACCCTGGAACGCGCCGGCTGCCACGTCGTCTACGGCCTGGTGGGGCTGAAGACGCACTGCAAGACCGCGCTGGTGGTACGCCAGGAGGGCAACCAGATCCGCCGCTACTGCCACATCGGCACCGGCAACTACCACCCGAAGACCGCCCGGCTCTACGAGGACTTCGGCATGCTCACCGCCGACCCGGAGATCGGCGCCGACCTGACCGACCTGTTCAACGTGCTCACCGGCTACAGCCGGCAGACCGCGTACCGGCGGCTGCTGGTGGCTCCGCAGGGCATCCGCCGCGGCCTGGTCGAACGGATCGACCGGGAGATCGAACACGTCCGGCTCGGCATGCCGGGCCTGGTGCAGTTCAAGGTGAACGCGCTGGTCGACGAAGAGGTCACCGACGCGCTCTACCGGGCCTCCCGGGCCGGCGTCCACGTCGACCTGCTGATCCGGGGCATGTGCACGCTGCGGCCCGGGGTGCCGGGGCTGTCGGAGAACATCCGGGTCCGCTCGATCCTCGGCCGCTTCCTGGAGCATTCCCGGGTCTTCCGGTTCGGCAACAACGGCGACGCCGAGTTCTGGATGGGCTCGGCGGACCTGATGCACCGCAACCTGGACCGCCGGGTGGAGGCGCTGGTCCAGGTGAGCGACCCGGTGGCCCGGGCCGAGCTGGACCACGTGCTCTCCGCCGCATTCAGCCCCGACGTGGACGCCTTCGAGCTGGCCGGGGACGGCACCTGGCACCGGCGTACCGGGACCGACGAGGCCCCGCTGACCCACCTGCAGGAGCTGCTGTTGCACCGGGTGGGCGGGACGGCGGGCTGACCGGTCCACGGCGCGCGACGGGCGGGCTTACGGTGAGCGGATGAGCGACGAGGGACCGGCGCTGATCCGGGCCGCGGGCGGGGTTGCCTGGCGGCCGGGCGCGGCCGGGGTGGAGGTCTGCCTCGTGCACCGTCCCCGGTACGGCGACTGGTCGCTGCCGAAGGGCAAGCTGGACTCCGGCGAACACCCGCTGCGGGCCGCCGTCCGAGAGGTGGCCGAGGAGACCGACGTCCGGGTGGTGCCGCAGGTACGCCTGCCCACGGTCCACTACCGCAGCGAGGGCCGGCCGAAGGCGGTCGACCACTGGTCGATGCGGGCCGTCGCGACCGGCGGGTTCCAGCCCGACACCGAGGTCGACGAGGTCCGCTGGCTCCCCGTGGACGCGGCGACACGCCTGGTCAGCTACCCGCACGACGCCGAGGTGCTCGCCGCGTTCGCGGCGCTGCCGCCGGTGACCGGCACCGTGCTGCTGGTCCGGCACGCCCATGCCGGCAAGCGGGGCACCTGGACCGGCCCGGACACCGCTCGGCCGCTGGACGCGCAGGGCTGGGCGCAGGCGCAGGCGCTGGCCGGGCTGGTCGCCCTGGTCCGCCCGGTACGCCTGCTCTCCGCCTCGGCCCGCCGCTGCGTGCAGACCCTCGACCCGGCGGCCGCCCTGCTGGACCTGCCGATCGAGATCGCCGGCGAGCTGGACGAGCCGCAGCCCGGCCAGCAGCCGGAGGAGTGCGCGCTGGCCGGGGCGGCCCGGCTGACCGAGCTGGGCGCGGCCGGCGAGCCGGTCGCGGTGTGCAGCCAGGGCAAGCTGATCCCGGGCATGCTGGAACGGTTGACCGGCCGCGCCGACGACTTCACCACCCCGAAGGGCGGCGGTTGGTTGCTCGCCTTCACCGGGGACCGGCTGCTCGCCGCCGACCGGCTGTGAGGTAGGGGCCTCCGTTGACGCCTGCGGCCCCTTCCAACGCTGGTCCGGCCGGCGCGGCCCGGGTCACGGCAGGCCGACGGTCACCGCCACGGGCAGGTGGTCGCTCGCGGTGCTGCGGGGTGCCGCCACGTCGCCGGTGGTGAGGCCGGACGAGACGAAGACGTGGTCGATCTGCTCGCGCGGGTCGTCGGCCGGGCTGGTCGGCAGCGGCCGGGCGGCGGCCAGCGCGTCCACCAGGCCGGCCGCGGTGAACGCGACGAACGCCGGATCGCCCGGCTCGGTGTTCAGATCGCCGGCCAGCACCAGCGGGCGGCCGGCCGCGTACCCGGTGGCGAAGGCGGCGACCTCGCGGGCCTGGGCCACCGGCCCCTGCCCGGGCGGCGGTTGCAGGTGGGTGGCGATCACGGCGAGTTCCCGGCCGCCGAGGTCGAGCGTGACGCCGAGGGCCTGCGCCCCGGTGGGCGCGCCGTGCCCGGCAAGGGGCCGGCTCCGGCCGGACCGCACCGGGTAGCGGCTCAGCACCGCGTCGCCCCAGACCGGATCGGCGGCGGGGGCGAAGACGTACGGCATCCGCAGCCGCCGCGCCAGCAGGCCGAGCGTGTCGTGGCCGCCGTTGAGCAGCCAGCCCCGGTCCACCTCACTGAGCAGCACCACGTCCGGGTAGGTGCCCCGGATGACCCGGGCGACCTCGTCGAGGTCGAGCCGGCCGTCCAGCCCGAACCCCATCCGGATGTTGTACGCGGTCACCCGTACCGCCGCCGGCCGCGCGGTGGGCGGCGGCACCGGGTGCGCCGGCCGGTGCACCACGCCCGCCACCGGGGTCAGCAATGTCAGGACCAGCACGGCGATCCACCGGGGCCACCCGCGCAGCGCCGGGCCGCCCGGCGCCGGCCCGGTGACGGCGGCCGCGGCGACGAGCCCGGCCACCGCCACCGGCACCCAGCCGTTGGGATAACCCAGGTCGTAGGCCGCGTAGTAGGCCACCGACGCGACCGCGAAGAGCAGCATCCCGACCACGGCCGCGTAGCCGCGTCGGGTGCCACCGGCGTCGCGCTCCGGGACCACCGCGGACGGCGGAGCGTCGTCGGTGCGGGCGAGGCAGCCGCCGAGGCCGACGGCGGCGAGCAGGTACGCCGCGCCCAGCCAACCCGGCCGGTCGGCGGCGAAGAGCCCCGCGCCCACGAGCACGGCGGCCGGCCAGACCGCCCGCCCGAGCCAGGCCGGGGGCCGGGTGAGCGCCGCCGCCAGGAACAACCCGACCGCGTACGCCGGGAACACCACGGGCAGGCCGTCGGGCGGGAGGCCGAGGCCGGGGAAGTCGGCCGAGCCGTGCCGGTAGGAGCCAGCGGCGGTCCAGAGCGCCGGGGCCAGCGCCAGTTGGCCGGCCAGCAGCATCGCCGGGCCGGCGAGCAGCCAGGACCGCGCCCCCGCCGGTCCGGTCCCCGGCCCGTCCGGCGCCGGCGGGGTGGGCGCTTCCGGAGCTGCCGAGCCGGGCGGGCGGCGCCGCCGCCCCGGGAACCCTCCGCCGGAGCCCGCCGACGCCGCCAGGAAGGCCAGGACCAGCAGGGCGCTGAGGGCCCAGCCCAGCACGCCACCCCGCCACACCAGGTCCTCGGTGGCGAGCAGGGCGTGGCCTACGGCGGCGACGGCCAGACCGATCGCCAGCCCAGGCACCGGACGGTCGACCGTCCCGGCGGTGGCGGCGAGCCAGACCAGGCCCGCGAGCAGCCCCGCACAGGCCAGCCAGAGCTGGGGTCGCCCGCCGGGCGCGGCGGTCAGGGCGAGCCGGGCGACGGCCAGCACCCCGGCCGCCAGCAGGCCCACCGGGCCGGCGCCGAGCCGGCGTACCAACGCCGGCGCGGCCAGGGCGAGCAGGAACCAGCCGAGCGCGAAGGCGCCGAGGAGTTCGGCCGGGGTCTCGGCCGCCCGGCCGAAGATGGTGATGACCGAAGGCAGCCAGACCCGCAGCAGGTCCAGCAGGACCACCACGCCCAGCGCGAGCGCGACGGTGGGGAGGTGACGGTGCCGCACGGGCGCCCTCTTCTCGTGACCGACGGGGGTGTTCGGCACGGCGATTCTGCGGGGCGACGGCGGGCCGGTCAACGCGTACCGACGGGAAAGGGCGCTCACCGCGAGCGGTGAGCGCCCTTTCCCCAGGCCGTACGGTCGGTCAGCGCCGGGTGGCGGCCTTCTTCGCGGGCGCCTTCTTCGCGGGTGCCTTCTTCGCGGCCGTCGTCTTCTTGGTCAC
>NZ_JBJZOG010000111.1:0-19321 GCF_047200535.1 Micromonospora mangrovicola
CCCCTCTGTGTGGCCATCGGGTGGTCGGCCCGCCGGGTGCCCGCCGGCGGGCCGGTGATCAGGTCGTCGGGATCGCGTCGGCCGGCGGCGTGGCCGGCGGCTCGGTGAACTCGGTGACCGGGCCGTCGCCGTCGTCGGTGGTGTACGTCGGGCCGAAGTAGGTCTGGGCGCCGTCCTGGACCTTGCTCAGCCGCACCCCGCTGTACCCGGCGTGGACCTTGTCGCTGTACCGGAAGGGGGTCAGGCCAGGTCCCCGGAAGCCGCCCTTCTCCACCGCGTCGACCAGCTTCTCCCGGGTCAGGTCCTTGCCGGCGGCGAGCAGCGCCTGCACGAAGGTGTAGGCCATGGAGTAGCCGTAGATCGCGTTGCCGTCGAGCGGATTGGTCCCGTTGTACTGCTCGTGGATCCTGGTGAACGCCTGGATCCACGGGTTCGTGGTGTCACCGGCCATCGGCAGGTAGTTGTCCGCGATCAGGCCCTCGAGGATCACCTTCTTGTCCCCGAGCTGTCCGGAGAGCGTGGTATAGTCGGCGCCCACGCTGGACACCACCCACTGCGCCCGGAACCCCTGCCCGGCCGCCTGCCCCATGGCCAGCGCGGTGAAGCCGGGGATGCTCGCCGAGATCACCACCTGGCAGCCGGCCGCCTTGAGCGCCCCGATCGCCGGTCCGACCTGCTGGTTGCTGGTGGTGTACGTCTGCTTGGCCGCCATTGGCCCGAGCACCTTCTCGACGCCGGCCAGGGAGTCCCGGCCGAAGTCGTCGTTCTGCCCGAAGTGGCACACCTTGCTGCCGGGGAACTGCTGCTTCACGAAGGTGGCCAGGATCTTGCCCTCGACCGTGTAGTCGGGCTGCCAGCCGAACGTGGTCGGGTACTTCTCGGGCTGGTTCCAGTTCCGGCTGCCGGAGGAGACGAAGAGGTCGGGCACCTTCTGGGCCTTGACGAATTCCAGGACGTTGGTGTGGGTGGGCGTGCCGAGCCCGCCGAGGAGCGCGAAGACCTTGTCGTCGAGCACCAGCTTGCGCACCACGTTGTCGGTGTTCGCGGGGTTGTAGCCGTCGTCCATGACCTTGTAGACGATCTTCCGGCCGTTCACCCCGCCCTTGCTGTTGATGTGCTCGAAGTAGGCCTTGGTGGCGGCGGAGATCTTCGAGTAGCCGGGCGCGGCTGGACCGGTGAGCGGCTGGTGGGTGCCGATGACGATCTCGGTGTCGGTGACGCCGGGGACGTTCTCGGCCGCCTGCTGTTCGTCGTTGGCGCAGGCCGACGCGGCGATCAGCAGCGCCAGGCCGGCGGTTGCCGCGAGAACGCGGCGGGTGGTGGGTGGCATGGTCCTCCATTCCGGTGCGGCGGTGCGAGCGGGTGGGTGGAACCGGGGTGGGTCAGCGGCTCGGCGCCCGGCGGCGGGACCGCAGCCGGGCGGCGAGGGTGCGGGCGGTGCCCTGCAGGCCGCCCGGGGCGGCGAGCATGACGACGATGAGGACGAGGCCGAACACGGCCAGGGCGAGGTTGCCCTCCAGCCGCTGGGCCGGACCCGGCGGCAGGCTGAACGTCTCGGCGACCAGGCTGGGCAGGTCCTGCAGCGCCACCAGCAGCACGGCTCCCCAGGCCGCGCCGGCGAGGCTGCCCAGGCCCCCGATCACGATGGCCATCAGCAGGAACAGCGACAGGTCGAGGGCGAACTTGCCCGGGGCGACGGTGGCGGTGAGCACCGCGTACACGCCTCCGCCCAGGCCGGCGCAGCCGGCGCTGACCACGAAGGCGAGCACCTGGTTGCGGGCGACGTGGATGCCGGCGAGCCGGGCCGCCACCTCGTCGTCCCGGACGGCGCGCAGCGACCGGCCGAACCGGCTGCGCACCAGGTTGGCCATCAGCAGCATGGTCAGCAGCGCGGCCAGCAGCGCGATCCAGGCCAGCCAGCGTTCCGGCTGGAAGTAGGCGCCGAGGAACGCCGGTGGGGTCTCCGCGGGGAAGCGCAACCCCTGCTCGCCGTTGAACACCCCGGTGAAGATCGTGGTGATCGCCGGCACCAGCGTCGCCACCGCGAGGGTCACGCCGGCCAGGTACGGCCCGCGCAGCCGGGCCGCGGCCAACCCGATGACCAGCCCCGCCGAGGCGGCCACCGCGACGGCCAGCAGCAGCGACAGCGGCAGGATCCACCGGCCCTGCACGCCCCGCTCGTCGAGGCCCTGCTGCACCAGGGCGACGGTGTAGGCGCCGGTCGCCATCAGCGCCCCGTGCCCGAGGCTGAGCTGGCCGTTGAGCCCGACCAGGACGGTGTAGCCGGCGGTGACGCAGAGGAACGCGCAGACCCGGGCCACCTGGAGGTTCCGGTACGGCTCCAGCTGGTTGGTGACCAGCACGACCACGGTCCCGGCGAGCACCGCGAGGACGAGGTGGCGCAGCAGGGTCGAGCCGCCCGGGCCGGTGCCACCGGGCGGGCCCGGCAGCAGCCGCCGCAGCACCGGGGCGGGCCGCTCCTCCCGGACGGACACCTCGGGCCGGGTCGCGGTCATACGTGCCTCGCTCTCGCCGTGGAGAAGAGCCCGCCCGGGCGGACCAGCAGGACCGCCAGCAGCAGGACGAGGACGGCCAGCGGCGTGGTGTCCGGGCCGAGGTAGCCGGTGACGTACGACAGGATCAGGCCGACCAGCAGGCCGCCGACCACTGCCCCGGCCGGGCTGTCCAGGCCGCCGACCACGGCGGCGGTGAACGCGACGACGAAGACCAGGTCCATCGCGTGCGGGTGCAGCCCGAGCCCGGTGGGGATGACCAGCATGCCGGCCAGGGCGCCGACCGCGGCGGCCAGCGCCCAGCCCAGGGTGAGCATCCGGCCGACGTCCACGCCGAGCAGCCGGGACACCTCGGGCGCGAACGCGGAGGCCCGCATCCGCAGGCCGATCGGCGTGCGGGTGAACAGCAGCGCCAGCAGCACCACCACCGCCAGCACCGCGCCGAGCACCCACAGGTCGTACGGGGACAGCGCGGCGACCCCGCCGACGGTGAGCGCGTCGGTGTCGAACGGCGCGACCGCCGGCCGGTACCCGTTGCCGAAGACCATGCCGAGCACGGCCTGGATCAGCAGCACCAGGCCGAGCGCGACGATCACGTCGTTGAGCGGGTTGGCGTGCCCGACGAACCGCATCAGCACCCGTTCCACCAGCGCGCCCAGGGCCAGGCCGGCCAGGACGGCGGCACCCAGGCCCAGCCAGTACGAGCCGGTGGCGGTGACCACCGCGTAGCCGACGTAGGCGGTGGCGACGGCCATCGCCCCCTGGGCGAAGTTGACCAGCCGGGCGGCCCGCCAGATGAGCACCAGGGCGAGGGCGAACGCGGCGTAGACGGCGCCGGTGGCCAGTCCGTCGAAGGTGAGGAACAAGAACCGGTCCAACCGCGGATCCTTCCTGCGAGGCGGGCCGTCAGAACCCGAGGTACGCGTGCCGGAGCTGGTCGTCGTCGCGCAGCCGGGCCGCCGGGGTGGCGGTGACCACCCGGCCCAGGGACATCACCACGCCCTGGTCGGCGACCGAGAGGGCGCTGCGCACGTTCTGCTCGACGAGCAGCACGGTCAGCCCGCTGGTGTCGCAGAGCTGCCGCAGCAACGCCATGATCTGCGCGGTCACCAGCGGGGCGAGGCCGAGCGACGGCTCGTCGAGCAGCAGCAGCCGGGGCCGGGCGATCAGCGCCCGCCCGAGGGCGAGCATCTGCCGCTCCCCGCCGGAGAGCTGGTGCCCGGCGTGCCGCCGCCGCCGGCCGAGCGCCGGGAAGAGCTCGTAGACCTCGTCCTGGGCCCGCCGGGCGTCCGCCCGGTCGGACCGCCAGAGCCCGCCGAGGCGCAGGTTCTCCGCCACGGTCAGCTCGGCGACGACCCCGCGCCCCTCGGGCACGTGGGCGAGGCCCCGCCGCACCAGGCGTTCGACGCGTACGCCGCGCAGGTCGGCGCCGTCGAAGCGGACCCGGCCGGCGGTGGGCCGGAGCAGGCCGGACAGCGTACGCAGCAGGGTGGTCTTCCCGGCGCCGTTGGCGCCGAGCACGGCGGCGATGGTCCCGGCGGGCACGTCGAACGTGACGCCCCGCAGCACCGGCACCGGCCCGTAGCCGGCGCTGAGCGCGTCCACCTCCAGCAGGGCGCTCACGACCCACCCCCGGCCGGTGACGCCTCGGTCGGCACGTCGGCGCCGAGGTACGCCTCGGTCACCAGCGGGTCGTCGCGCACCTGGTCCGGGGTGCCCGTGGCGATCACCCGGCCGAAGTCGAGCACCACGATCTCGTGGCAGACGGACATGACCAGGTCCATGTGGTGCTCGACGAGCATGACCGAGCAGGCGCCGCCCGCCCGGTCCGGCAGGGTGCGCACCAGCCCGGCCAGCTCGGCGACGTCCTCGGCGCTCAACCCGCCGGCCGGCTCGTCGAGCAGGAGCAGGCGGGGCCGGGCGATCAGGGCGCGGGCCAGGGCGACGCGCTTGCACACCGCGTACGGCAGGGTGGCCGGGGTCGCGTCGGCGTGCTGCCCGACGCCCAGCCCGGCGAGGAGGTCGAGGGCCTGCCGGCGGAGCCGCCGCTCGTCGCGATCGCTGCGCGGCAGGCCGAACAGGGCGGCGGCGAAGCCGGCCCGGGCGGTGTGACCGGCCCCGGCCATCACGTTCTCCAGGACGGTGAGCCCGGGGAACAGGCCGACGCCCTGCAGGGTCCGGGCGATGCCGAGCCGGGTCAACCGGTGCGGGCGCGGCCGGAACGGCCGGCCGTCCAGGGCGAGCGAGCCGCTGGTCGGCGGGACGAAGCCGCAGACCACGTTGAACAGGGTGGTCTTGCCGGCGCCGTTGGGGCCGATCACCCCGACGATCCGGCCGGGCGGGACCCGCAGCGACACGTCGTCGAGGGCGACCAGTCCGCCGAACCGTACGCCCACGTGGCGCAGGGCCAGGTCGATGCCGTCCGCGGGGGTGGGTGGTGGGCTCATCTTCACCTCGGAGGAAGACGCGGCGTCGGCGGTGCGCGGTGCGGCTCGGGCGAAGCGTGGGACGGTTATTACACCGGGAGTGTACTTTTCAAGAGCAGCTCGTCAATGCTTTCGTTACGGCCCTGTAACACCGCAGCTCCGGTATGGACGTTTGCGCCAAGGGCGGCACGGACGCAGCCGGGCCGGCCGTGACTGTTGCACTTGCGGTGCAGGGATCAGGTCGCCTTGAGTTCCCGCTTGAGCAGCTTGCCGGTCGGGCCCTTCGGCAGCTCCGCGACGATGCGCACCTGCCGCGGGTACTTGTACGAGGCGAGCCGCTCCCGGCAGTACGCGATCAGGTCCTCCGGACTGACCCGCGCCTCCGGCCGGACGCTGAGCACCGCCACCACCTCCTCGCCCAGCTTCTCGTCCGGGCGGCCGATCACCGCCGCCTCGACCACCGCCGGGTGGGCGTACAGGACCTCCTCGACCTCGCGCGGGTAGACGTTGAACCCACCCCGGATGATCAGGTCCTTCTTCCGGTCCACGATGAACAGGTAGCCGTCGGCGTCGGCGTAGGCGAGGTCTCCGGTGTGGAACCAGCCGCCGCGGAACGCCTCCGCGGTCGCCTCCGGATTCCGGTAGTAGCCCTTCATCACGTTGTGGCCGCGCACCACGATCTCCCCGACGTGCTCGGGGCCGGGCGGCAGCGGCCGGTCGGCGTCGTCGACGATCCGGGTCTCCACCCCCCAGATCGGCTTGCCGATGGAGAGCACCTTGCGCTGCTCCGCGCTGATGTTGAACGTCGTGGTGCTGGCCGTCTCCGACAGCCCGTACCCCTCCAGGATCACCACGCCGGGGAACTTCTCCTCGAAGGCGCGGATCACCTCGCCGGGGATCGCCGCGCCGCCGGAGATCCCGACCCGCAGGCAGGAGAGGTCCCGCCCGGTCAGGTCGGCCTGGTTGAGCGCGAAGTACATGGTGGGCACGCCGGAGAAGATGGTGCACCGGTGCCGCTCGACGGCGTCGACCACCGGCCCCACCTCGAAGCGGGGCACCAGCACGATGGTGCCGCCGTAGCGCACCGCGACGTTGAGCACGCTGGAGAGACCGAAGACGTGGAACAGCGGCAGCACGGCCAGCCCGATGTCGTCGTCCCGGAAGCCGAACAGGTCGCCGCCGACGGTGCAGTTCATGTAGAGCTGGAAGTGCGTCAGCTCGGCGCCCTTGGGCCGGCCGGTGGTGCCGCTGGTGTAGAGCAGCACGGCGGTGTCGTCGGCGTCGGTCGGCGCGATCTCGCCGGTGTCCGCGTGGGCGTACAACTCGTCGTAGGGCCGGGCGCCGTCGGGTCGCCGGTCGCTGCCCGGCAGGTTCACCACGTACGTGGTCACGCCGTCCACCTCGGCCGCCCCCTTCGCGGCCTCCTCGGCGAACAGCTCGAAGGTGATCAGGACCCGGGTGTCGGAATCGGCCAGGTGGTACGCCACCTCACCGGCGCGCAGCAGCGGGTTGAGCGGCACCATGACCAGGCCCGCCTTGAGGATGCCGAAGTAGCTGAAGAGGAACTGCGGCAGGTTGGGCAGCTGCACCGCCACCTTGTCCCCGGGGCGCAGGCCCAGCGCGAGCAGGCCGGCCGCGACCCGCCCGGAGATGTCGTCGACCTGGGCGTAGCTGAACGTCAGGTCGTCGAGGCGACACAGCGGCTTGTCGGGGTGCGCACGGCGGGGCTCCCGGAGGATCGTTGCCAGGTTGAAGCTCATGCTGCTCCTCCTGTCGGGCGGGCCACGGAAATCGAGCGGCGTGACAGCCGGTGTACGCGCTCGGTCCGTGGGCGTCAAGGCATGACCAGACCCCCGTCGACCGGCACGGTCACCCCGGTCACGTACGACGAGGCGTCGCTGACCAGCCAGATCAGCGTGGCGGCGAGCTCCTCGTGCTCGCCGAGGCGGCCGGCGGGCGCGGTCCGTTCGACCGTCTTGAGCGTCTCCGGCGGGAGCTGGTCGCTCATCTCGGAGCGGAAGAAGCCGGGGGCGAGGCAGTTGACCCGGATGCCCTTGCGGCCGGTCCACTGGGCGGCCAGGTCACGGGTGAGTCCGATGACGCCCGCCTTGCTGGCGGCGTACGCGGCCTGCGGCAGCTGGGCCGGGTGCAGGCCGATCACGCTGGAGATGTTGACGATCGCCCCGCCGTCGGTGGCGGCCCGGGCGAACGCCTGCGCCATCCAGTAGCTGCCCATCAGGTTGACGTCGACGACGCCGCGGAACTGCTCCGGCGTCTCCCGGGAGGCGGGCACGGCGGTGCCGACCCCGGCGTTGTTGACCAGGATGTCGACCCGGCCGAAGTGCTCGGTCGCGGTGGCGATCAGCGCCGCGCAGTCCGCCGGTTCGCGCACGTCGGTGGCGCGGGCCGCGTACCGCCGGCCGGCGGCCTCGACCAGCGCGCCGGTCTCCGGCAGGCGCTCGGCGCGGCGGGCGCCGAGCACGACGTCGGCGCCGGCCTCGGCGAGCGCGCGGGCGAAGGACACGCCGAGACCGGAGGAGGCGCCGGTCACCACGGCGACCTTCCCGTCGAGGCGGAACCGGTCCAGCACGCTCACCCTGCACTCCTCACCTGCGCCGCGTCGCGCTCCCTGGACGCCATACCGACCAGCCGGTATGTTCGCGTCCGGCGACGGTAGCGAGCCGCCGACCGGCGAGTCAATGGGGAGGCATTCGTGGACTTCGAACCCAGCGCCCGGGCCGGCGAGCACCTCAAGCGGCTCCAGGAGTTCATGGACGAGCACGTCTACCCGGCCGAGCCGGTCTACGCGGCGCAGCGGGCCGAGCTGGCCGCCGCCGGCCGGCGGCACCACCTGCCGCCGGTGGTCGAGGAGCTCAAGGCCGAGGCCCGCCGCCGGGGCCTGTGGAACCTGTTCCTGCCGGCCCTCTCCGGGCTGTCCAACGTCGACTACGCCCCGCTCGCCGAGCTGACCGGCCGGTCCATCGAACTCGCCCCGGAGGCGATCAACTGCGCCGCCCCGGACACCGGCAACATGGAGATCCTGCACATGTTCGGCACCGACGAGCAGCAGCAGCGCTGGCTGCGCCCGCTGCTCGCCGGCGAGATCCGGTCCGCCTTCGCGATGACCGAGCCGGACGTCGCGTCCAGCGACGCCACCAACATCTCCACCCGGATCGAGCGGGACGGCGACAGCTACGTCATCAACGGGCGGAAGTGGTGGACCACCGGCATCGCCGACCCGCGCTGCGCGGTGATGATCGTGATGGGCAAGACCGACCCGTCCGCGGACACCCACCGGCAGCAGTCGATGATCCTGGTGCCGGTGGACACCCCGGGCGTCGAGGTGGTGCGCTCGCTGCCCGTCTTCGGCTACCACGACCAGCACGGCCACGGCGAGGTCGTCTTCACCGACGTCCGGGTGCCGGCGACGAACCTGCTCGGCGAGGAGGGCGGCGGGTTCGCCCTCGCCCAGGCCCGGCTCGGTCCCGGCCGGATCCACCACTGCATGCGCGCCATCGGTCTGGCCGAGCGGGCGTTGAGCCTGATGGTGCGCCGCGCCGCCACGCGGGTCGCCTTCGGACAGGAGCTGGCCCGGCAGGGCGTCGTGCAGCAGCAGATCGCCGAGTCCCGCATCGCCATCGAGCAGGCCCGACTGCTCACCCTCAAGGCGGCCTGGATGATCGACCGGTACGGCGCCAAGGCCGCCCGCACCGAGATCGCCGCGATCAAGGTGGTGGCGCCCCGGGTCGCGCTGGAGGTGCTGGACCGGGCGATCCAGGTACACGGCGGGGCCGGCGTCTCCGACGACTTCCCCCTCGCCGCGATGTACGCCGGAGCCCGTACCCTGCGCATCGCCGACGGGCCGGACGAGGTGCACGTCCGCGACGTCGCCCGGCGGGAGATCCGGCGGCAACTGGAATCGCGGTGAGCGTCGCGGCGAGCGCGCCCGCCGACGCGTCCCCCGCCGACGCCCCGGCCGGCCGGCGGCGGGCGCCACGCGGGTCGGCCCGGCGGCGCATCGTGGCCGCCGCGACGGAGCTGTTCGCCCGGCGGGGCTACGAGGCGACGAGCGTCCAGGAGATCGTGACGACGGCCGAGGTCACCAAAGGCGCCCTCTACCACTGGTTCGGCTCCAAGTCGGAGCTGCTCACCAGCATCTACCGGGAGCTGCTGGCCGAGCAGACGCGGCGGCTGCGGGAGATCGCCGGCGGCGCCGGCCCGGTCGGGGAGCGGATCCGCGCCGCCGCCCTCGACGTCGTCGGGCACACCGCCGAGCACCTCGACGAGCTCACCGTCTGGGCCCGGTCGGCGCACCTGCTCGACGACGAGCACGCCGAGGCAACCCGCCGGGAACGGCGGCGCTACCACGACCTGTTCCGGGGCCTGGTCGCCGAGGGCCAGCGGGCCGGCGTGGTCCGCACCGACGTCTCGGCGACGGTGGTCACCCACACCTTCCTCAGCGCCCTGGGCAACATCCACACCTGGTTCCACCCGACCGGTCCGCTCTCCTTCGCCGAGGTCGGGGAGCAGCTCGTCGCCCTCTTCCTGGGCGGGCTCCGCGCCCCGGACGAGCCGCCGCGGCAACGGGACCACTGAACCGGCCGCCGCCCCGGACCGGGCCGGACATGGACCGACCACCCGGGCGACTCCCCCACCCGGGGTGGGTCTGCCGCGGCACCGGCGCCAGCCGGACGCGTCGACCGGTTCGTCCGCCCCGGACGCCCGCTCCGGTCACCGGGCCGGCGCTCCGGGACCGCCGGTCAGTCGGCCGCCGGGGCGGGTGCGGCCACCGTCAGCACCTGACCGGTGCGCGGCCCGCCGGCCAGCGCCGCCGGGCTCCACCGCATCGCGACGAGGAACAGGGTGCGCCCGTCCGGGCCGCCGAGGGCGCAGGCGAAACAGCCCCGGTCCAGCTCGATCCGGTCGAGCACCCGGCCGCCCTCGGCCACCCGCACGGCGCACCGGTTCGGCACGTCGCCGTACCAGACGTGGCCCTCGGCGTCGAGGCAGATGCCGTCGGGCGCGGAGTCCGGCACCGCTGCCCACACCCGCCGGCCGGTGAGCGAGCCGTCGGCGGCGACGTCGTACGCGGTGAGTCGGGACGCGTAGGACTCGGCGACGATCAGGGTGCGCCCGTCCGGGGTGAGCGCCATCCCGTTGGGGAAGGCGAGGTCGTCGGCGACCAGCCGGGCCGCCCCGTCCGGCGTGACCAGGGCGACGGCGCCGGGCGCGTACTCCCCGCCGGGAAAGTCGAAGCCGATCGTGTTGGCGTACGCGTTGCCCCGGGCGTCGGTGACCACCTCGTTCCACGCGTGCGGCACGAGCGCGGCCAGGTCGGCGTACGGGAGCAGGTCACCGCCCGGCGCCTGGCGCAACAGCCGCCCGGCGCGCCCGGCGACCACCAGCAGCCGCCCGTCGGGCAGCCAGTCGAAGCAGATCGGCAGCCCGTCCACCCGGGCCACCACCTCGCTCCGGCCGGCGTCGTCGACGGTCAGCACCTCCCCGGCGCCCCAGTCGGCGACCCAGAACCGCCCGTCGTGCCAGCGGGGCGACTCCCCGAAGGCCAGTCCGTCCAGCAGCACCCGTGGTGCGGTCATGCGCGACTCCCCAACCGGTCTCGGGCCCGCCGCGGGTGCTCCCGGTCGGGGCCGTTGTCAGTGTGCACGCGCTCGGATCTGCGACACTACCTGCTCTGGCCGCCGCGCAGGTCCTCCTCGATCCGCCGAGCGGTCTCCAGCAGCGGCGGCAGCAGCTCCTTGCGGATCACCTCGGACGAGCCGCGGCTGGCGTGGGCCGACACGTTCACCGCCGCGATCACCGAGCCGTTCTCGCCGTGGATCGGGGCCGCCAGCGAGCGCAGCCCCTCCTCCAACTCCTGGTCGACGATCGCGTACCCCTGGGCGGAGATCTTCGTCAGCGCCGCCCGCAGCTTCGCCGGATCGGTGATGGTGCGCCGGGTCAGCGGGCGCAGCTTCGCCGTGGCGAGGTGGTCGTCCAGCCAGCCGGGCGGCTGCGCGGCGAGCAGCACCCGCCCCATCGAGGTGGCGTAGGCGGGGAAGCGGGTACCGACGCTGATCCCGACCGTCATGATGCGCTTGGTGGGGACCCGGGCGACGTACACCACCTCGTCGCCGTCCAGCACGGACATCGAGCAGGATTCGTGCACCCGGGCGACGAGCGCCTCCATGTGCGGCATGGCGACCTCGGGCAGGCTCAGGCTCGACAGGTACGCGTAGCCCAGCTCGAGGATGCGGGGCCGCAGCGAGAACAGCCGCCCGTCGGTGCGCATGTAGCCCAGTTCGACCAGGGTGAGCAGGAACCGGCGCGCGGCCGCCCGGGTCAGTCCGGTCGTCCGCGCCACCTCGCTCAGGGTGAGCTGCGGGTGCTCGGCGTCGAAGGCCCGGATGACCGCCAGCCCGCGTTCCAGCGACTGGACGAACTCCGGGGTCCGCGTCGCCTCCTCGCTCACTCGGCCTCCTGCCGCAGGGTCCGTTGGGCCACCTTGAACGCCCGGTTCGCCGCCGGTACGCCAGCGTAGACGCCGACCTGGAGCAGGACCTCACCGACCTCCTCCGCAGTCAACCCGTTACGGATCGCCGCGCGAACGTGCATCGCCAGCTCCTCGTCATGATGGAGGGTGGCGAGGACGGCGAGCGTGACGCAGCTACGGGTCCGCCGGTCCAACCCCGGCCGGGTCCAGATCTCACCCCACGCGTACCGGGTGATGAAGTCCTGGAAGTCCGCGGTGAACCCGTCGGTGCCGGCCACCGCCCGGTCGACGTGGGCGTCGCCCAGCACCTGCCGCCGCACCGCCATCCCGGCGTCGCGTCGCTCCTGGTCGTTGCCCGGCTGACCGGTCACCGCTCCTCCTCGTCGAGATGTGCCAGGAGCAGCCGGGCGATCTGCACGGACTGCTCGACGGGGGCCAGGTGCGCGGCCCGGTCGACCACGGCGAGGCGGGCACCGGCGATCCGCTCGGCGATCCCTTCGGCGTGTTCCACGGGGATGGCCAGGTCGTCCGCGCCGGCGATGACCAGCGTGGGCGCCGCGATCCTGCCCAGGTCGGGACGGATGTCCATACCGGCGATCGCCTCGCAGCAGGCGGCGTAGCCGGCGGCCGGGGCGGCGGTGAGCATGGCGCGGTGGGCCGCGACCACCTCCGGCCGGGCCGCGGCGAAGGACGGGGTGAACCAGCGGGCCACTATGGCGTCGGCGATGGCCGACAGGCCGGCCGCCCGGACCGTCGCCGCCCGGTCGCGCCAGCCCTGGGCCGGACCCAGCGACGCCGAGGTGCAGAGCAGGGCCAGCCGGTCCACCCGCTCCGGCGCGTGCGCGGCGAGCCACATGCCGACCATGCCGCCGAGGGAGAGCCCGGCGTAGTGCACGCGCCGCACGCCCAGGTCGTCGAGGAGCGCCAGCACCTCCCGGCCGAGCAGGTCGATGGTGTACGGCCCGGGCGGCACCGCGGAGCGGCCGTGGCCCAGGTGGTCGTACCGGATGACGCGGAAGCGGCCGGCGATCGCCGCCAGCTGGGGCTCCCACATGGCGCCGGTGGTGCCGAGGGAGCTGCCGAGCACCAGCACCGGCGCGTCCGGCGGACCGTCGACGATGGCGTGCAGGCGGGAGGTCACGAGGCCACCTCCGTCCGGTACGCGGCGAGCGCCCGGTCGACGAAGAGCCCCGCCGACCCGAGCCAGCCGTGCGGGTCGAGCGCCTCACCGATCTCGGGCTCGCTCAGGTGTGCCCGGACCTCGGGATCGGCCCGCAGCGCGTCGCGGAACGCCGGCTGCCGTGCCGCGCGCGCGACGGCGTCGTGCGCGGCGCTGCGGCCGAGCGCGCGGGCCAGCCGCGCGGTGACCGCCTCGGCGAGCACCAGGCCACCGCTCGCGTCCAGGTTCGCCCGCATCCGTTCCGGGTCGACCCGCAGACCGTCCAGCATCCGCGCGGTACGGGCGGCGGCGCCGCCGGCCAGGTGCAGCAGGTCGAGCAGCGGCTCCCACTCCGCGTGCCAGGCCCCGGTCGCCCGCTCGTGCTCCTGCACGGCGCCGGTGAGGAGGGTGGCGACGAGACCGGGCCCACGCCGCGCGGCCGACGTGACCAGCACCGAGTCGACCGGATTGCGCTTGTGCGGCATCGCCGACGAGCCGCCCCGACCGGCGCCGCCCTCGGCCGCCTCGCCGACCTCGGTCTGGGCGAGCAGCCCGACGTCCACGGCCACCTTGCCGCTCGCCGCGAGCAGCCCGCCGAGGGCGGTGGCCAGGTCGAGCAGCGGCTGCCGCCGGGTGTGCCACGGCAGCGGACTCGCGGCGAGGCCCAGGCGCTCGGCGTATCCGTCGGCGATCGCCGGCCCGGCCGGCCCGAGCGCGGCGAGCGTGCCGACGGCACCGCCGAGCTGCGCCGGCAGCGCCGCCCGGACCTGGCGTAGCCGGTCGCCCGCCTCGCCGAGCGCGACCAGCCAGCCGGCGGCCTTGAGGCCGAACGTCGTGGGGGCCGCCTGCTGGCCGAGGGTGCGGCCGACCATGACGGTGTCCCGGTGCGCCGCGGCGAGCCGGGCGGCGGCTGCGGCGGCCACGTCGAGGTGGCCGAGCAGCGGCCCGGCCGCGCGCACCGCGACCAGGACGAGCGCGGTGTCGATGATGTCCTGGCTGGTCGCGCCGAGGTGCACCCAGGCCCGGGCCGCCTGCGGTACGGCCTCGGTGAGCGCCCGGACCAGCGGGACGACCGGATTGCCGGCGTTCTCCCCGGCCCGACCGAGCGCGACGGGGTCGTACCGGTCGGCGCGGCACTGGGCGACGATCGCGTCCGCTGCCGACCGCGGCACCACCCCGCGGTCCGCGGCGGCCGCGACGAGCGCCGCTTCGGCGTCGAGCATCGCCTGCAGCAGGGCCCGGTCGGTGAGCTCGGCGTCGACGGCAGGGTCGCCGGAGAGGCGGCCGAGCAGTCCGTCAGACGGCGAAGAAGACGGTCTCATGCTCCCCCTGCAGGTGGATGTCGAAGCGCACCCCGTCCGGCGCCTCGCTCGCGAGCAGCGTATGGCGGCGGTCGCGGTCGACCGTGCGCAGCACCGGATCGGCGTCGTTGGCCGCCGCCTCGTCCGGAAAGTAGAGCCGGGTGACCACCCGGTGCAGCATCCCCCGGGCGAAGACCGACAGGTCGACGTGCGGGGCTTCGGTGCCGCCGTCCGGGTCGGGCAGCGCCCCGGGCTTGACGGTCAGGAGTTCGTACCGGCCCTGCGCGTCGGTCGCGCTGCGCCCGAAGCCCCGGAAGCCGGGCGTGGCCGGCTTCCGCGCGCCGCGCGGATCGTCCGGATGGTCGAAGCGCCCGTCCGGGTCCGCCTGCCAGCTCTCGATCAGCCCGTCGGTGACGGGGTCTCCGGTCCCGTCGAAGACCTGTCCCCGGATCCAGAACGCGCCGGGCGTCCCCTCGGGGACGACGTACGGGCCGTCGGGCCAGTGCAGGCCGATGTGCAGGTACGGCCCCACGGTCTGCGCGGGGGTCACCCCGCGTCGCTCACTCATCGTCGTCCTCGTCCTCGAAGGGGGTGCTCTCCCGGCCGCGCAGCACGATGTCGAACTCGTAGCCGAGCGCCCACTCCGGCTGGGTGGCGGCGTGGTCGTACCGGGCGACCATCCGCTCCCGGGCCTTCGGGTCGCGGACCGAATTGAAGATCGGATCCTGGAAGAAGAGCGGGTCGCCGGGGAAGTACATCTGAGTCACCAGCCGCTGGGTGAACGCGCGGCCGAAGAGCGAGAAGTGGATGTGCGCCGGGCGCCAGGCGTTGTCGTGGTTCCGCCACGGGTAGGCACCCGGCTGGACGGTGACGAAGCGGTAGCGGCCGTGATCGTCGGTCAGCACCCGCCCCACCCCGTCGAAGTTCCGGTCGAGCGGGGCCGGCCAGTTGTCCACCGCGTGCCGGTACCGGCCGGCGGCGTTGGCCTGCCAGACCTCCACCAGGGTCCGCGGCACGGGACGGCCGTCGCCGTCGAGCACCCGGCCGTGCACGATAATCCGCTGCCCGAGCGGCTCCCCGTCGTGCTGACGGGTCAGGTCGTGGTCGAGCGGGCCGAGTCGCCCCTCGCCGAGCAGCGGCCCGGTGATCTCGGTCAGCCGCTGCGGCAGGTACGTCAGTGGCTGCCGCGGCGAGCGCAGCACGGTCGACTTGTAGCCCGGGCTGAGCAGTGGCGGGTGGGCGTCGACGTCGTCGCGCCGGTACTGCGGCAGTACCAGGCCGCTCCCGGTGCGCCCGGCGATGTCCTGGGTCATTGTCCTCTCCCTCAGGCTTCCAGCACGACGGCCAGCCCCTGGCCGACCCCGATGCAGATCGCGGCGAGCCCCCGGCCGCCGCCCCGGCGGTGCAGCTGCCAGGCGAGCGAGCCGAGGATGCGGGACCCGGATGACCCCAGCGGATGCCCGAGGGCGATCGCCCCACCCTGCGGGTTGACGATCTCCGGGTCGAGTTCCGGCCACTCGGCCAGGCAGGCGAGCGACTGCGCGGCGAACGCCTCGTTGAGTTCGACCACGTCGAGGTCGCCCCAGCCTATGCCGGCCCGGCGCAGCGCCTCCCGGGCGGCGGCCACCGGGCCGATGCCGAAGAGCTGCGGCTCGATCGCGGTGACGGCCCGGGAGACGATCCGGGCCAGGGGCGCCCGCCCGATCGCGTCGGCGCCGGCCCGGTCGGCGAGGAGCAGGGCGCTCGCCCCGTCGTTGAGTGGCGAGGAGTTGCCCGCGGTGACCGTGCCGTCGGGGCGGAAGACCGGCCCGAGCCGGGCCAGCGCGTCGAGGCTGGTGGTCGGCCGGATGCTCTCGTCCCGCTCGACCTCCGTGTCGGGCACCGGGCTGACCTCGTCGGCGTACCGGCCCTGCTCCCAGGCCCGCGCGGCGAGCCGGTGGCTGCGCAGCGCGAAGGCGTCCTGCTCCGCCCGAGTGATCTTGTAACGCTCGGCGAGGATCTCCGCCCCCTCGCCGAGCGGCACCGTCCACTCCTGCGGCATCCGGGGGTTCACCATCCGCCAGCCGAGGGTCGTCGAGTGCAGCGTCTCGTGCCCGCGCGGGTAACCCTGCTCCGGCTTCGGCAGCACCCACGGCGCCCGGCTCATCGACTCCACGCCGCCGGCGACGCAGATCGAGGCGTCGCCGAGGGCGATCGCCCGGGACGCGCCGATCACCGCCTCCAGGCCGGAGCCGCAGAGCCGGTTCACCGTCGCGCCGGGCACCGACGGCGGCAGGCCGGCCAGCAGGACGGCCATCCGGGCCACGTCCCGGTTGTCCTCCCCGGCGCCGTTGGCGTCGCCGAGCAGCACGTCGTCGACCCGGGCCGGGTCGAGGCCGGGGCTGCGCCGGACCACCTCCCGCACCACATGGGCGGCGAGGTCGTCGGGGCGGACGCCGGCCAGACCACCGCCGTACCGCCCGATCGGGGTACGCACCGCGTCGAGGATGTAGACGTCCCTGCTCACCGGGCCGCTCCCGTCATCGTCGCGGTCAGGGCGCGCAGGACCGCGAGCTCCGCTCCGGTCGGCGGCTCGACGGTCGCCAGATCCCCGGCGACGGCGAGGTCCCAGCCGGTGGCGGCCCGGGCCCGCTCGACGGTCACCCCGGGGTGCAGCCGGGTCAGGGTCAGTTCACACGTCCGCGGGTCCGGCTCCAGGATGCCGAGGTCGGTGATCACCACGCGGGGCCCGCCGCCGCGCAGGCGGAGTCGCTCCCGGTCGCCGGGTCCGCTGCCGTACCCGACCGAGGTGACGAAGTCGACCCGGTCGATGAACGTGCGCAGGCTCTGCCGGACGACCACCACCACCTCGCCGCAGGAGGCGGCGATCTCCGGGGCGCCCCCGGCCCCGGGGAGGCGGACCTTCGGGTCGGCGTAGTCGCCACCGATCACGGTGGTGTTGATGTTGCCGTACCGGTCGAGCTGGGCGGCGCCGAGGAAGCCGACGTCGATCCGGCCCGGCTGCAGCCAGTAGTTGAAGACCTCGGGCACCGACACCACCGCGTCGGCGGTGTCGGCCAGCACCCCGTCGCCGATCGAGAGCGGGAGCCGGTCGGGCTTCGCGCCGAGGCAGCCGGACTCGTAGATGAGCACCAGGTTCGGCGCGTGTGTGGCCCGGGCCAGGTTCGCCGCGGTGCTGGGGAGGCCGATCCCGACGAAGCAGGCGGCGCCGTCCCGCAACTGCCGGGCGGCGGCCACCGTCATCATCTCGTCCAAGGTGTAGTCGGCGCTCACGCCCCCACCTCCGCCTTGAGCACGTGCTGCTCCATCCACTCGCGGAAGGTGTCCCGGTCCCGGCTGACCGTGTTCCAGCGGACGTAGAAGTCGTTGTCGCGGACCGAGTAGCCCTGGGCGTACGAGGGGTGCGAGCCGCCGGGCACCCTGGCCACCGCGGTCACCGCCCAGCCGGGCAGGACCACCTGACCCGGTACGGGTTCGAGTTCGTCGACGATCTCCTCGACGGTGACCAGCGACCGGTGGGACGCGAGGACGGCCTCCTTCTGGACGCCGGTGATGCCCCACATCTGCACGTTGCCGGCCCGGTCCGCCCGCTGGGCGTGCACGACGGTGACGTCGGGGCGCAGCGCGGGGACGGCGGTGAGG
Organism: Micromonospora mangrovicola; assembly: GCF_047200535.1. Classification (NCBI taxonomy): domain Bacteria; kingdom Bacillati; phylum Actinomycetota; class Actinomycetes; order Micromonosporales; family Micromonosporaceae; genus Micromonospora; species Micromonospora mangrovicola. Next base: position 17,532 of record NZ_JBJZOG010000111.1, read on the forward strand.
ACCTCCCCGGTGAACGGGCAGGTGATGGACCGGATGTTGTCGGTGTGCCGCGGCAGGTCGGTGCCGGTGTAGCCGCGCAGCACCGCGAACGGCAGGCCGGAGGCTCCGGCAACGTACCGGTTGGCCATCCCGGCGTGGCTGTGTTCCTCGAGTTCGAGCGGCAGGGGCCAGGAGTTCTGCACCGCGTCGCGGAAGCGGTGCAGCGAGCCCACTCCGGGGTTGCCGCCCCAGGAGAAGACCAGGCGACGGGCGCACCCCATGCCGATGAGCTGGTCGTAGATGACATCGGGCGTCATCCGGACCAGGGTCAGGTCCTGCCGTCCCTGACGGATGATCTCGTGGCCCGCGGCGAACGGGATGAGGTGGGTGAACCCCTCCAGGGCCACCACGTCACCGTCGCGGACCAGGTCCGCCACGCCGTCGGCCAGCGAGACGAGCTTCGCCATGTGCCTCCCCGCCTCCTGCGAATTCCGTGGCTCGTCCGCTGTTCGCTATGCGGACTGCCGTCCTCATGTCGAACGTAATGCCCTCCGGCGCGATCCGTCAACGCAGCCGGACCAGCCCGATCCGACCTGTCGTTCTCGTTGCAGAAATGTTGCGGCGACCCGTTGACGTGAGCGGAGTCACCATGCAAACGTTCTAGATGAGAACAGCCGTTCGGCTTGCGAACACATCCCCCGGGCCCCGCCGAACCGGGACCCACCACCCCCGGTCCCCCAGGACCGCCGGACGCGGGAGTACCTTCATGCGCCGTCTCATCGTCAGCGCCATAACCGCCGCAACCCTGCTCACCGCCACCGCCGCCTGCGGCTCCGACAGCGGCGGAGGCGCCGGCGGCAAGGCCGAAGGGCCCATCAAGGTCAAGGTCGGGGCCATCCCGATCGTCGACGTGGCCCCGCTCTACCTCGGCAGGGAGAAGGGCTTCTTCGCCGAGCAGAACATCGAGGTCGAAGTGGTCAACACGACCGGCGGCGCGGCTGCCGTCCCCGGCGTGGTCAGCGGGGAGTTCGACTTCGCCTTCGGCAACGTCGTGTCACTCATCGTCGCCCACTCGCAGAACCTCCCGCTGAAGGCGATCGCCGAGGGCAACTCCTCCACCGGCCAGCAGGGCAAGGACTTCAGCGGGATCGTGGTGCCGAAGGACAGCCCGATCAAGACCGCGGCCGACCTCACGGGCAAGACGGTCGCGGTGAACAACCTCAAGAACGTCGGCGACACCACCGTGCGGGCCTCGATCCGCAAGGCCGGCGGCGACCCGTCCAACGTCAAGTTCGTCGAGCTGGCGTTCCCCGACATGCCGGCCGCCGTCGCCAACAAGCGGGTCGACGCCGCCTGGGTGGTGGAGCCCTTCCTGACGGTGACCCAGGACCAGGGCGCCCGAATGATCGCCTCCAACATGGTGGACGCGGCCCCGAACATGACGGTCGCGGCCTACTTCACCACCGAGAACACCATCAAGCAGAAGGCCGACCTGGTCAAACGCTTCACCACCGCCATCGAGAAGTCCCTCAAGTACGCCGAGGAGCACCCGGACGAGGCCCGGAAGGTGCTGCTGACGTACACCAAGATCAGCCCGGAGGCCGCGGAGAAGCTCACCCTGCCGGCCTGGCCGACGGAGATCAACCGGGAGTCGGTCCAGACGATGGCCGACATGATGCTCGCCGACGGCCTGATCAAGCAGAAGGTCGACGTGTCGGAGCTGCTCCCGTGACGTCCACAACCACGCTCGCCGGGGGGGGGGGGGGGGGGCGGGGTGGGGCGGGGGGGGGGGGGACCCCCCCCCCCCCCCC